>JAFADP010000003.1 GCA_023424785.1 Bacillota bacterium | reverse complement strand
CTGCTTCAATATTATTACTTTCACATAAAACTAAAAATTTATTTAGTAAATCAAAATTTAAATCTGGATTCTTAACAGCAAATACAACAAAAGCTAGTGTTACATTTGATACTGTTGGTCTTATAAGTTCATTACTTCTTTCATGTATATCTTCTATAACACCTTTACCATTCTTCATAACCTCAATAGTAACATTATCCCCTACCATCGGTTTCATATCTTTATGACGAAACTTACCTCTAGCTTTACATTCAATTATTCCTTCATTGGTTTTTATATAATAAAATCCACCTATTCCCTTAATTATTTTGCCTTCCATATTTCCTCCAAAATTATTTAGTATATGCTTTAATATCTATAATTAAAGCTTATTTTTATTTATATAATAACCATTTTCAATATAACTTAGCAAATAGTTTTTATTAAATAATATGATTTTATTTCTTTTATAGTTACAAATAAAACCTGTTATAAATAATTTATAACAGGTTTATAAAAATTATTCAGTTACTCCATTAAGATTGTTATTTTCTTTAATTTATTCCCAATCTCCTGTAGGGTCTATAGGGTCTGCAGGGTCTATAGGCTCTGCAGGGTCTATAGGTTCTGGATCTGTAGTCTCTACTGGAGTTGTACTTGCAGCCTTAGTATATATAACTATACTATCACTCTTAGCAGCTTGCTCAACACTCCAACCAGTTACTATTCCATCATCAGGACCACTAATAGAAACATTAGTAAATCCTCTGCTAGTTAATGCTGATTTAGCATGTGCTCCTGTCATAGTAGTATCAATATAATTTGATATAGAGTAAGTAGTTGGTTTTTGTTTTGCTACACCAACATAAATAGTTACAGCTGTACCTTCCTCAACATTTTTACCTGAAATTGATTGATCTACAACTAAGTTTACTTGATAATCCTCAACTTCTCTTGTTTGTACATATACTGTTAAACCTAAGCTTTCTAGCTTACTCTTCGCTACATTCTCTGATAAACCAGTAACATTTTCTACAGTAACATACTTTGTTTCTTTTCCTAAACTAACATAAATAGTTATTGCTGTATCACTTGTAATTTCTTCATTTGCTGATGGATCTGCACTTATTACATTGTTATAAGCAACACTATCTGAATAGTTATATTCAACATTCACATTTGTAAATCCTTTTTTACTTAATAAAGCTTTTGCATCTTCTACATTTGATCCTATTAAATATGGCATAGAAATCTTACTCTTTCCAGCACTTAAAATAACTCTAACTTCTGAATCTTTTTTAACTTTTGTTCCTATCTCTGGATGAACATTTATAATTGTACCTTCTGGCTCATCGCTCTTTTCTGTTCCTCCATCAACAATCTTTAATCCTAACTTCTTTAGTTCTTCAGTTGCTTCTTCTAAGGTCATTCCACTTATATCAGGTATAGTTACTTCTTCTTTAGATGAACTACTAGATATATTTCCACTTAACATAAAATATCCAAATGCACCTATAACAGCTATTGATAAAATAGTTACAACAGCTATTAATATTTTATTTAACATTTTATTTTTCTTATGATGATTATCATCGTCATCATAATAATCATCGTCATCATAATAATCATCATCGTTATAATAACCATCTTCTTCATCATCATAATAGTTATCATCACTTTCAACTTTATTTGATGTTTCTTGGTTTAATTTATTCAGTTCATCTGGATTTACTGAACTCATTATTATTGTATGACCTTCTGTATCATCTTCTACTTCTCCTATAATTACATTAGGATCATCCTTTACTCTTTGTAAATCTACAAGCATCTCCTTAGCACTTTGGTACCTCTTTGATGGCTCTTTACTCATTGCCTTTAATATTAAGTTATTTAAACTTTCTGGTATTTTCGAATTAATTTGTTTAGGTGGTATAGGGTCTTCTTGAATATGTTTTAATGCTATTGTAACAGGAGATTCAGCATCAAATGGCACCCTACCAGTAGTCATCTCATAAAGAACAACACCTAAAGAATATAAATCTGTTCTTAAATCTAAAAATGTTCCTTTAGCTTGTTCGGGCGAAAAGTAATGTGCCGAACCTAATACAGTAGAGGTATTAGTTAATGTTCCTGACCCTGATGATTTTGCTATACCAAAATCAGTTACCTTTATAACACCCTCTTCTGTAACTAGAATATTTTGAGGTTTTACATCTCTATGAATTATTCCATTTCTATGAGCACAATCTAAAGCTTTTGCCACTTGAATAGCTATTTTAACAGATAACTCATAACTCATTTTTCCAGATTGAACAATTAAGTTTTTAAGAGTTTTTCCTTTAACTAGCTCCATTACAATATAGTTAATATTATCTTGAGTACCTACATCTAAAACATTAACAATATTATTATCAGATAAAGCTGCTATGGCAGTAGCCTCATTTTTAAATTTATCAACTATCTCTTCATTGTTTGCAAGGGATTCTTTTAATATTTTTACGGCAACAAATCTATTAAGCTTATTACATCTTGCCTTATATACCTCAGACATTCCCCCTTCTCCTATTTTCTCAAGAATTTCATACCTATTACCCAATATCTGTCCTATCATAATCACTTTCCTCCAAACAATAATACTGTTATATTATCCTTGCCGCCTCGTTTCTTAGCTAATTTAACAAGTTCATTACATGAATCTTCTAGATTGTTAGTATTATGTATTATGTTTAATATTTCATCTTCATTAACTTCATTGGTTAGACCATCTGTACATAACATGTAATAATCAAAGTCTCTTTTATTCATCTCAAAAATATCTACTTTTACATCTGCGCTAGTTCCTACAGCTCTTGTAATAATATTCTTTTTAGGATGTTTGCGAGCTTGAATTTCCGATATAGAACCTGAATCCACTAATTCTTGAACCAATGAATGATCTTTTGTTATTTTTATAATACAATTTTCTTTAATACCAAAGCAAGAACTATCTCCTACATTAGCAATTTGAATCTTGTCATCAAAGGTCATACAAGCAGTAATAGTAGTTCCCATCCCATTTAATTTATCATTTTCCCTAGAGTGATTAAAAATATTAATATTAACTGCCTTAACTGCTTTTCTCAATATTTGATCTTTTTCTTCACAGTTAATATGATTATATATATATTCTACAATGCCAACTGACGCCATTTTACTAGCTACTTCTCCTGCATTATGTCCACCCATCCCATCAGCTACAACATAAATACTATAATCATCTTTTTCTATATAACTAGCAAAGTCTTCATTTAGACTTCTCTTTATTCCTACATCAGTTAAAATACCAACCATACGCTTCTCCCCTCTTGCTCAAACCATATGTTATTCCATATAGCTTCTCCTAAGTTGCCCACAAGCTGCATTTATATCACTACCCATTTCTCTTCTTACCGTAACTTCAATTCCCTTATTCTTAAGTACATTCTCAAAATCACTTATAGCTTTTTCAGAAGATCTCTTAAATGAATTTTCTTTAACTTCATTTACAGGAATTAAATTTACATGACACATTATACCTTTTAAAAGTTTTCCTAATGCTTTTGCATCTTCAACACTATCATTTACATCTTTAACAAGTGAATATTCAAATGTTATTCTTCTATTAGTTTTATCAATATAATACTGACATGCTTTAAGTATTTCATCAATTGAATACTTATTTGCTATTGGCATAATTTCTCTTCTTTTCTCATCACTAAATGCATGAAGTGAAATAGCCAATGTAATATTAAAGCCTTCATCTGCAAGTTCATATATTTTAGGAACTATACCACAAGTGGATAATGTTATATGTCTTTGACCTATATTTAATCCATATTCAGCATTAACAAGTTTCAAAAATTTTATAACATTATCATAATTGTCTAGTGGTTCTCCGCTTCCCATTAAAACTATATTTGAAATTCTATCTTTTATTAAATGTTGTGAAACAATAACTTGAGATAATATTTCTCCTGCAGTTAAATTTCTTATTCTTCCATCTATAGTTGATGCACAAAACTTACATCCCATTCTGCATCCTACTTGGGTAGAAACACAAATAGAGTTTCCATGTTTATACTTCATAATAACACACTCTATTAAATTTCCATCCTTAAGAGATAATAATAACTTTCTTGTACCATCAACATTAGAAACATATTCAGTAACTATCTTTGGTAAATCTATAATGAAATTATTACTAAGTTTTTCTTGAAGAGTTTTAGGAATATTTTTCATTTCTTCAAAAGAAAAGCATTCTTTATAAATCCATGAAAATACTTGCTTTGCTCTAAAAGCACTTTCTCCATTTTCTTTCATCCAATCTTGCAATTCTTCAAGAGTAAAATCTAATATGTTATTCATATAATTCTCCTACTTACTTCTTTGTTATTTTAGCAATGAAGAATCCGTCCATAAATTCATTTGGGAATATAGTTAATGTTCCTTTTTCATCATATCTTAGGTTTTCCCCTCTTCCAACAAACACCTTTTCTATTTGTGCATCTTTATGTTTATTTAAGAACCATGATATATTTTCTTCATTTTCTTCTTTATTTAAAGTACAAGTTGAAT
>JAFADP010000119.1 GCA_023424785.1 Bacillota bacterium | reverse complement strand
GCAATACTATAATTGACAGAGATAAAAATGCAAGTATAAATCTTATGAATTATGGTAAATCAATAGCTTAGTTACCTAAACAACACTATTGATATGTACCGATACGTTAGTCGGGAATTTACGCCTTAGGAGTATCATATCAAATACAATTAGTAATAGATTTATCTATTACTAAAACAGATACATTGAAAAAGGAATGAAACATAAAGTTTATGTATTTTTATAGATTTTTATAAGTTTTCAGTAACGGTGTTTACATGGACAGAATTGAATTTGAAAGTTACCCTACTATAGACTATATACTTAGTGAATATTTATATAAATATAAAAGACATTTAGATAAGTGTGGTGAAGAAATCAATATGGATTCTTATAAAGTTCTTTATTATAATATTCACTTATTTGATAAATATCTTTATTTAAAATATAAAGATACTGACTTTACTATTAAGGATTTAAAAGAAAGCCATATTCAAGAATTCTTAGATTTTTGTAAGAATGTAATAAAAAATAAGGATATTACAGTTAACTCAAAACTTGTTTCCATAAGATTATTAATTAAATATATTTGTAATTATCACCCTGGAATTTTTGATTATAACATAGCACTTCAAGTTCCTAAGATAAAAATGGAGCAAACTCCTCCACAATATATTAAATATAGTGATATTAATTTAATTATTAGTAAGCTTAGAGAAAATAATTATGGAATACGTGAAGTTTGCATATGTAAAATAATAATGACATGTGGTATTAAGGTAACAGAAGTATTTAAATTAAAAGTAAGTAACTTAAATATGGATAGAAAGCTTATTATCATTAATATTAATAATGAAAATGTAGCTTATCCTATAGTTGATACATTATATGTTGATTTAAAAGATTATTTATCATTAAGAAGTACTATTAAAACTAATTCTGAGTATTTATTCTTAAATAACTTTGGTACTCCAAAAACTATAAGATCCTTCCAAATAGCTTTTAGAAAAGCTGTTATTGCATGTAATTTACCTACTGCTTATACTGCCCAAAATTTACGTGCAAGCTTTATGTATGCTATGGGTGATGTTATTGAAGATGAACTTCAACTTCAAACTTTAACTGGTCAAAAAAATGTTAAACAATATATGAAAATTAAAGATAATCCTCTAAATTCTATAAAATAAAACTTGGCCATATAGAAATAACTATTCCTATATGGCCAATTCTAAATTATATATATTTATTAATTATAGCAAATTACTGGGATTCCAGCCTCAATATTATTATATATTGTTTCTGCTGCACTATATGGTAAGTTTACACATCCATGTGATCCATTATAAGTATAAATATTACCACCATATACGCCATATCTCCAAGTATCTGCATCATGCATACCTATATTCCCATTAAAAGGTATCCAAAAACTTACTGGAGTACTGTATCCTTCTCCTCTTAAAGTGGCATTTCTTTCTTTATAAGTTACTTGATATAATCCTGCTGGTGTATCGAAATTTCTGCTAGTATTTCCTGTTACAACATCACTTTCTACTATAAGATTTCCATCTTTAAAAAGCCATAGATGTTGATTGCTTAAGTCTATTTCAACATACCAATCTCCTATATCATTACTTCCTCTTGTTTGAGCTTTTTGTGAATATGCAGGTTCTTTAGTAATATCTTTACATGCTTTTATATTTTCAATTAAGTCTAAAACTTCTTGATTTTTATCAATAACCCATCCATAATCTCCACCACTTACTTGTATTATATTTCCTGCATGATTTTTAAATTCTCTTGTACTTCCAAAAGTATTGTATGTTTTTGCTAAAGCAGTTACATAATCCATCATTATCACTTTATCAAATGTAATATTAAGGTCATCATCAATTACAAGCCAGTTATGAATTATATCTCCATTTAAAACTTCGTTATCATCTCCAAAATTATATGTTATAGTAACACCTACATATTTATCTAATGTTTCTTTAGTCTCTATAACCTTTTTTGAATCCATTTTATACTTTGGCTCTACATAACAGTTAGCTTTATCTAAGTTAATACTTGATTTTCCATCTTTAATTGCTTCAGCAATGCTCTTATATAAAATATCTGTGTCTATTTTAGTTCCTTTAACTTCTTTTAATATATTATACTTACCATCCTCATATTCAAATGATGCATTTTGAGGTTCTATTAAATTATCTTCATCTAAGCAATCAAGAGAATTTATAACTTCATTTAATAAATCATCACTATAAGAAACTGAAACTTGCATTTCATTAATTTCATTCGTAAATAAATTTTTTATCCAAGAAAATGAATTTTGTTTATCTTTTAGCTTTTTTACTTCCCCTTCTATATTATAATTTAAATCAATATCTTTACCATAAATCATTTCTTTATCATTATTTCTTGTTTCAATTTTTAATGAATAGTTCTCTAGATGAGACAATAATAGTTTATTAGCGTCCTCAACAGATTTCCAAGAAACATCTACTCCATTAATTTTAGAGTTTATACTAAAATGACTAAAAAAGTATATGGATATACTTGCATATAAAATAAATAAAATAAATAAGGTAATTAAAATACTTTTTATTATAAGTGATTTCCTTTTTCTTAGTCCAATTAAAATAGATTCTACTCGTCTTACTCTCTCCATAAATTTGTATTCCCCCTAGTGCTAAATAATACACCTTATAAAATTTCTAACATCTTACTTAATTATACCACACAAGTATAATTTAACCATATATTTGTTATATATTTTGAAAATATTAACATTTATTTGAGTTGTATTTTTACATATACCCAACATATTATTTTATTAGAGCCAAAAATTAATCTTAAAAAAAGGCTACATCAAAATTTATTTTGATGCAGCCTTTTTTTACATTAATTACTTAACTTCTATGTAACTCTTTTCCCCTGCTTCATTTTCCCAAACTAAAACTTGAGTTGGAGTTTCTGATGCTGTACATCTAATTACCGTAAAAACATCTGATTCTACAGTATCTGCTATATCAACACTTTCAGTTCCATCTAATGAGCTTTCTACATAAGTAGCCATATCGTTATTTGCTGCAGCTAGCTTGTCTGAATCAATTGTATATAGCTTTACATTTTTTAAAGTTTCATCTGAGTATAATGCTACTAATGTATTGCCATTAGATTTTTCATTAGTTAAAATAATTTCTCTATTAGCTATTCCAGCTTCATCAACAAGTGCAAACATTTCTTCTTGTACATTTTCAGCATCTTCTTTAACTTCTTTTTTTAAGTAGTATGCGTTACCAACTGTATTATCCTTTTTTAACTCTTCTTCAACATCTACCTTTTCCATCCCTGGTTCTTGACTTTCTGTAATATTCTCTGTAGAAGTTTCTTCTATTACTTTATCAGTAGTAATAGTAGTATCTTTAGTATTGTTAGTATTATTATCTGCCCCTTCTTTTTTTCCACATCCAACTACTAAAGATGTTGATATAGTTAATATTGTAATTATTGTTAATATTTTTTTCTTATTCATTTTAAATCCTCATCCTCCTTTTATTATAATTATACTATACTTTAAAAATATTTAAAAATAAAGTAATATTAATTATATTTAATATTTTTTTTTATTATTAGGAGGCTTTTATGCAAAAATTATTAAGTAAAATGCGTCAAGCTATTAATGACTATAATCTTATAGAGAATAACGATAAAATAGCTGTAGGACTTTCTGGTGGAAAGGATAGCTTAACTTTACTTCATCTTTTAAGCACTTACAAAAAATTTTCACCAGAAAACTTCGAGCTTATTGCTATAACATTAAATCCAGGAGGTGTTGATAATTCTCCGCTTCATAAACTTTGTAAGGATTTAGATGTTCCTTTTTATGAAATACATACTAATATTAAGGAAATTGTTTTTGATTTAAGAAAAGAAAAAAATCCTTGTTCTCTTTGTGCCAACTTAAGAAGAGGTGCTTTAAATGATAATGCTGAAAAACTAGGATGTAATAAAATAGCCTTAGGCCATCATAAAGATGATGCTCTAGAAACTTTAATGCTTTCTATGTGTTATGAAGGACGTATTAATTGCTTTTCACCTAAAAGCTATATGGCTAAAAATAATCTTTCTCTTATTAGACCAATGATTTATATTGAAGAAAGCTCAATTAGAAGCTTAGCCAAAAAAAATAACTATCCTATAATAAAAAATCCATGTCCTGCTGATGGAAAAACTAAACGTGAGGATATGAAAACTCTAATAAAAGATTTAAATTCAAAAATACCTGGATTCAAAAAGAACCTTTTTGGATGTTTAACTAATTCTGAACAACTATTTATATGGGATAAGAATGAAATAAAATAAAAGATGACTAGATTTACTAGTCATTTTTTTACTTTATTTTATTATTTATACCTTCATATAAATAATTTATATATTCTGTATCTACATTTTCTTTTTCTAAAATATCTATTCTTTCCTTTACAGACTTTATTGTAGTTTTAGCTTCTCTAAAATCTCTATCTTTAATACATCTACTTGTATATTCTAATAAATAATCTATTTTCATAACTAATTCAGCTAAGTCTTTTCTATCATCATTTATTAAATGTACTAATAAAGTATATATTTTAGGTGATGTACTTTCTTTTGCTAAGCTTAAAAAGTCACTATTTCTACTTGTCTTCTTTGGCATTTTATAATTCCTCCATATAAATAGTTATATTTTTATTATATTACATCTAATAAATGCAATGGTCAAATATATAATATAAATTACTTAAATACATCTAAAAAAGTGCGAAGCTATTATTTTATAACTTCACACTTTTAATACTATAAATCTAATTCTTCTCTAAGGCCTTTTACAAATTCAAAAGCATCTTTTCTATCTTCATTTAATCTTCTAACTACTGCACTTCCAACAATTACTCCATCACAGTGATCTTTAACTTCTTTAACCACTTCTCTAGATGAAATACCAAACCCTAAGCATATTGGAACATTTGTATTTTCCTTAACTGTATTTAAATACTCATTTATATCTGAACTTAGTTTGCTTCTTTCTCCTGTTGTTCCATTTGAAGATACACAGTAAACAAAACCTTTTGCTCCTGTAGTTATTTTCTTAATTCTATCTTTTGATGTTGGAGCTACTAATGGAATTAAATATATACCATTAGCTTTACATTTTTCTTTAAGTTCTGCTCTTTCTTCAAGAGGAATATCAGGAACAATAAGCCCATCAAACCCTACTTCTCCTGCTTTTTTTAAAAAATTATTAACATCATAATTATAAATTAAGTTATAGTATACCATTATAACTAGCGGAATTTCACTAGATTTTCTTACTTCTTTTCCCACCTTAAAAATATCTTTAACCTTTACTCCACCTTTTAACGCTCTTATATAGCTTTCTTGAATAACTGGACCATCTGCAAGGGGATCTGAAAATGGAATTCCTATTTCTACAATATTAGCTCCTTTTTTCTCAAGTTTTAATATTGTTTTAACTGTCTTTTCTATTGTTGGATCTCCATTTGATATAAATGGTATAAGTGCTTTTTTATTTTCTTCGTTTAATTTATTAAATACTTTATCTATTCTATTCATATTACTTATTTTCCTCCAAATATTTTAGTACAGTATCCATGTCCTTATCTCCTCTTCCAGAAATATTTATAATAATAACATCATCTTTAGAAAGAGTTTTTGCATATTTCATAGCATAAGCTACTGCATGAGCTGATTCTATAGCTGGAATAATTCCTTCTATTTTAGTTAAATAAAGTAGAGCATCCATTGCTTCATTATCTCTTATTGCTACATATTTAGCTCTTCCAGTTTCACATAAATATGCATGTTCTGGCCCTACTGATGGATAATCAAGTCCTGCTGATATTGAATAAGCCTCCATAATTTGTCCATCATCATTCTTAAGAACATAACTCATCATTCCATGAAGTACTCCTTTAGTTTTTGCTTGAAGAGAGGCAGCATGTTCTCCTGTTTCAATACCTCTTCCTGCTCCTTCAACTCCAATAAGTTCAACTTCTTTCTTATCTATAAATGGAGCAAATATACCTATGGAATTACTTCCCCCTCCAACAGGTGCTATAACTGCTTTTGGTAATTTCCCTTCCTTTTCTAAAACTTGATTCATAGCTTCATCACCAATAATTCTTTGGAATTCTTTAACCATTACTGGATATGGATGTGGTCCTGCTGCTGTTCCCATTACATAGTATGTATCTTCTACATTTGAAACCCAATATCTTATAACTTCATTTACAGCATCTTTAAGAGTTCTATTCCCACTCATAACAGGTACAACTTCTGCGCCTAAAAGCTCCATTTTCTTAACATTTAGAGCTTGTCTTTTTACATCTTCTTCACCCATAAATATTTTACATTCCATTTTAAATTTTGCTGCAACTGTAGCTGTTGCAACACCATGTTGTCCTGCTCCTGTTTCTGCAACTATTTTCTTTTTCCCCATTCTTTTTGCAAGTAAAATTTGTCCTATAGCATTATTAATTTTATGAGCTCCTGTGTGATTTAAATCTTCTCTTTTTAAGTAGATTTTAGCTCCACCTAAATCCTTAGTCATATTTTCTGCATAATCTAAAGAGCTTGGTCTACCTACATATTCTTTTAAATAATATTTATATTCATCCATAAATTTTTCATCATCTATGGCTTTCTCATATTCCTCTTCTAATTCTTGTAATGCATTCATTAGTGTTTCTGGAACATATTGTCCTCCAAATTCGTTAAATCTACCTTTCATTATTTTCCCTCACCTTATTAATTAATATTTTTATCTTTTCTTTACTTTTACTTCTTACTCCATTTTCATTAATAACTTCTACTCCTGAAGATGTATCTATTCCATGAGGCTTTACTTTTTCTATTGCCTCTAATACATTATTTTCATTAATGCCTCCAGCTAAAAATATTCTTTTATTTATAGATATTCCCTCTAAGCATTCCCATGGAAATATTTCTCCACTACCTGGGTTACTTCCATCTAGTAATAATGTATCTACTTTATAATTTAGAGCTTTAATTAAGTCTTCTTTTGAAGCTATACCAACAGCCTTCCATATTTCACGACTTGTCTTTTTCTTTAATTCTTCAATAAAGTAATTATCTTCGTGTCCATGTAACTGTATTATATCTATAGGAGTATTTTCAACAACTTCTAATATATAAGCTATAGAATTATTTCTAAATACTCCTACAGATTTTATATCCTTATTTAAATTGCTTAATAATAAGTTTGCCTTTTTTATAGATACCTTTCTCTTACTATCTGTAAAAACAAGTCCCATATATTCTGGCTTCAACTCATTAAGAGCTTTAACTTCATTTATATTGGTTATGCCACATATTTTTACTAGCATACTACTCTCCTTTAAATCTTATAAACTCCTTTTTAAAATCTTCATTTTTAATATTTCTCATAAACATTTCTCCAACTAATACTGCATCTGCTCCCATAGCCTTTATTCTTCTTAAATCATCTATAGAGTGCATTCCACTTTCTGATACAATAACCTTATCCTTTGGAATATACTCTATTAAATCTTTTGTAATATCTAATGTGGTAACAAAAGTCTTTAAATTTCTATTATTAATTCCTATAATCTCTCCACCAACTTCTAATGCTATATCTAATTCCTCTTTATTATGAACCTCTATAAGTGGTTCAAGATTAAACTTTACACACTCATCATAAAATTCTTTTAATTTATTACCAAGCTGTGCTACTATTAATAATATTCCTGAGGCTCCCAAAACCTTAGCTTCGTATATTTGATAAAAATCAATTATAAAATCCTTTCGTAAAATCGGCTTATTACTTAAAGCTTTTACCTTTTTTAAATTCTCATTACTTCCTTTGAAAAAATCCTCTTCTGTTAATACAGAAAAAGCATCAACTCTAAGTTCTCTATAAAGACTTTCTATTTCTTCTACATTAAAATCAGGAAGTATTAACCCCTTAGATGGAGAAGCCTTCTTATACTCTCCAATTACAGAAAGCCCAGGCTTTTTTAAGGCATTTTTAAACTTATTCTCTTCAGTTTTATCAATAAGCCTCTCTGCTTCTGCCTTAACCTCCTCTAAGGAAACCATCTTCTTACTTTCCTCTATTCTTTTTCTCTTCTCTACTACTATCTCATCAAGTATCAATTTATCCTCTCCCCAAGGTTAACTTATTAAGCTTCCTTTAATTCATTATATTTATCCAAGGCTTTTCCACTATCTATTAGCTCGTTAGCAAGTTTTATTCCATCTTCAATAGAATCTACTATTTTTCCTACAAATAAACCTGCTGCTGCATTCAATACTACAATATCTCTTTGTGGTCCCTTTTTACCATTTAAAATATCTACTATTATTTTTGCATTTTCTTGCGCTTCTCCTCCTACAATATCTTCGCATTTTGCCTTTGCTATTCCATATTCAGTAGGATCAAGTGTATATTTTTTAATAGTTCCATCTTTTATTTCACATACTATTGATGTTGTAGTTGTAGTTAATTCATCTAATCCATCATTTCCATGTACAACTAAGGCTCTCTCAAGACCAAGTTCTAATAAAACATTCCCTATAGCATCTATTAAACTTTCATCATATACTCCCATAAGTTGTCCTGTAAGTGGTGCTGGATTTAAAAGTGGTCCAAGCATATTAAATATAGTTCTTGTTCCAAGCTCTCCTCTTTCTTTACCTACATTTTTCATCCCACCGTTATAAGAAGGTGCAAGTAAAAATGCCATTCCTTTTTCTTCTATAATTTTTTCACTTTCTTCCTTTGAGTAATCAGTTTTTATACCTAATGATTGAAGAACATCTAAACTTCCACTTTTACTTGAAACTGCACGATTTCCATGCTTTGCAACCTTTACTCCACCAGAAGCTATTATTATTGCAACTGCTGTTGATATATTAAAAGTATTCGCTCCATCTCCACCTGTTCCACAACAATCTATTAAATGCTCTTTATCTTTAATATTTATTTTTAAAGTATGACTTCTTAATGCTTTTGCTGCTCCTAAAAGTTCTTCTGGAGTTTCTCCCTTTGCCCTAAGTCCTACTAAAAATCCTCCTTTTTGAGCTGAAGTAGTTGTCCCACTCATTATTTCATTCATTACATCTGCCATTTCCTCAGAAGTCAAATTTTCCTTTGCTATAACCTTCTTTATTGCCTCTTTAATTTCCATAACAAATTCCCTCCACAAAATTTCTAATAATTCTCTTACCTTTTGGTGTAAATACTGACTCAGGATGAAATTGTAATCCATATATCTTCTTAGTTTTATGCTTAATTGCCATTATCACATGATCTTCTGTAGTTTCTCCTATTATTTCAAGTTCTTTTGGCAAAGTTAATCTATCTACTACAAGAGAATGATACCTCATAACTTCTGTCTTTCTACTTACCCCTTCAAAAATATCATTTCCTTTTACTTGAATAATTGAGCTTTTACCATGAAAAATTTCTTTTGCTCTTATAACATTCCCTCCAAAAGCTGATGCTATTGCTTGGTGTCCTAAGCAAATTCCAAGTACAGGTATATCATCACCAAAATTTTGTATAACTTCTATAGACACTCCTGCATCTTCTGGTCTTCCAGGTCCTGGCGAAATAACTATTCCATTAGGCTTTAATTCTTTTAACTCTTCTACTGTTATTTCATCATTTCTAAATATTTTTATTTCATCAAACTCTCCTAAATATTGATATAAGTTATAAGTAAATGAATCATAATTATCTATTAATGCTATCATTATCTTAAAGCCTCCTTTAATGCTAATAATTTATTTTGTATTTCTTCAAATTCTTTTTCTGGTACTGAATCATAAACAATTCCTGCTCCTGCTTGTAAATATGCAATTTCTCCTTTAATAATAAAAGTTCTTATAGCTATACACATATCCATATCTCCACCAAAAGAAAAATATCCAACTGTTCCTGAATAAATTCCTCTTTTAACTTCTTCTAATTCTTCAATTATTTCCATAGCTCTAATTTTAGGAGCTCCAGATACTGTACCTGCTGGAAGACATGCTGTTAATGCGTCAAAAGCATCTTTTCCTTCTTCAATTTCTCCAACAACTTGGCTAGTTATATGCATAACATGTGAAAATCTTTCAACCTTCATAAAATCCTTAACTTCTACACTTCCCACTTTACTTACTTTGCCTATATCATTACGTCCTAAATCTACAAGCATAACATGCTCTGCTCTTTCTTTTTCATCTGCCATAAGCTCAGTTTCAAGCTTTCTATCTTCTTCTTCTGTTTTTCCCCTTTTTCTTGTACCTGCAATTGGGTTTGTTATAACTTCCTTTCCCTTTAACGAAACTAAACTTTCAGGTGATGATCCTACTACTTGGTAATCTTCATAATCCATATAAAACATATATGGTGATGGATTTTCCGCTCTTAAATTTCTATATATTTCAAGAGGTGACTTTTCTGTTTTACAATACATTCTTTGAGATAAAACAACTTGAAAGATATCTCCTGCTTTTATATATTCTTTAGCTTTCTTAACATTATCTATAAACCTATCTTTACTTGTTGCAAAATTAAAGTTAATTTCCTCTCCCTTTTCAAATTCCATAAATGTATATGGTGAATTTAAAAGTGTTATAAAATAATCTTTTTGTTCTTTTGCCACCTCTTCGTAACTTCTATTATCATCTGGGAAAATATTATCAACTACATAAACTTTATGAGTAAAATGATCGTAGCAAATATATTTTTTATAAAAATTAAATCTTATTATTGGCACTTTTATATCATCTTTATTTTCAAAGTTTAATTTTTTTTCATAAAATTCAGCTGTATCGTATCCCATATATCCAATAGCTCCACCTTTAAATGGGAATGGATTTTTATCTATATCAAATTCTTTCTTTACTTCTTCCTTTACTTCTTCAATACTCCTCAAATCATTACCAACTATTTCTTTATAGGAATTTTCACCTAAAAATGAATATCTACCAAATCTATTTTCTTTACTTCCACCTTCTAAAATAAATTTAGAACTTCCTTTGAATCCATTAAAAATTGTTATTGGAGTTATTTCATCCCCTCTAAAGCTAGTCATAACTGAAAAAATTCTATTTTCTTTTTTCTTATTATTAAATTCTTCTAATGTAATATTAATCATAACTTTTCCCCCTAACTTGTATTATTTTCCCGTTTTATAATAAAAAAAGTCACTTCATCCTATAATGGGACGAAGTGACTCGTGGTGCCACCCATTTATATGTATAGTGTTTCATAGTCTATATATAACTATGCCCTAAATTACATAATCTCTATCAGGTACAGAATAATTATCGATACCTTGTCTTTTTAACGGTAGACTTTCCGAACACTCATACTATAATTTCCGAGTGCCATCTCTAAGATCCATTCAATAATAGCTGTAATATTTGGCTCTCACTAATCCAAACTCTCTGGAATTAAGTTCTATTATCTACTACTTCTTATCATTGATTTTAATATGCCTGTTTTTATAATATTATATTATGCTATAAATGCATTTTTTGTCAATATTTTTCTTTAAATTTATTTTTTTCTTTAATTAATAATATATGTTTAATAAAAAAAGACTGTTTTAAATTAGAAAATAACTTCTAACTTAAAACAGTCACTTCTTTCTTTTAAATTATTGATCTAATTCAAAAGATTTGCAATCCGTACATTCAGGTACTGTAGGATTTACTTCATGAGTTCCTACTAATATTTTATCTAATGTACAGTAATCTGAACTTTTATCATGATATTTACATTGTTGAACTGTACATCCAATGCTTGGGTTTTTACTCTCCATCTTACCTTACCTCCTTTGCACCAATTACAATATTATATTGTGTAAATTCTATTTTTTTATTCCTTGTAATTAATGGCTATTTTTTATATGAACTTTTCAAGGGTACAATTCTATTAAACACTAAATTATTATTATTAAATAACTTTTCATCTTTTATATAGTATCCATTTCTTATAAATTGAAATCTTTCACTTTCAAGGTCTAAAATACTTTTTTCAATTAATGCATTTTCTTTAATTGTTAATGAATTTGGATTTATATACTCTTCTAAGTTATCTGTATCAGGAGATTCATTAAATAAATCTTCATATAATCTAACTTTACATGGAAGGCTAAACTTTTCGCTTACCCAATGAATTGTTCCTTTAACCTTTCTTCCTGTAAAGCCACTTCCACTCTTTGTTTCGATGTCATAAGTACACCTTAATTCTTTAACATTGCCATTTTCATCTTTTATAACTTCATTACATTTAATAAAATATGCATTCATAAGTCTTACTTCCCCACCAGGTACTAATCTATTATACTTTTTAGGAGGATTATCTTTAAAATCTTCTCTTTCAATATATATAATCTTAGTAAATGGAATTTTTCTTGAACCTAAATCTTTATTTTCTTTATTATTTTCTGCATCTAAATACTCTATATGATCTTCTTCTAAATTTGTAATAACAACTTTAAGAGGATCTAATACTGCCATTACTGATGGTACCTTATCTTTTAAATCTTGTCTTATTGAGCTTTCAAGCATACTTTTATCTACTGTACTTTCTGCTTTTGCTACTCCTATTTCTCTTAAAAAATTTAGTATAGATTCTTTTGTATATCCTCTTCTTTTTAAGCCTTTTATAGTAGATAATCTTGGGTCATCCCATCCTTCAACTAGATTTTTAGCTACTAATTGTTTTAAATATCTCTTACTTGTTACAACTCCACTTAAGTTCATTCTTCCGAATTCTATTTGTCTTGGAATAGTCTTTTCTAAGTCTAACTCTTTTAATACCCATTCATATAATGGTCTATGATCTTTAAATTCTACTGAACATAATGAATGAGATATTCCTTCTATATAGTCTTGAATTGGATGAGCATAATCATACATAGGATAAATACACCAAGTATCTTTAGTTCTATAATGATTAGTGTAGGATATTCTATATATAACAGGGTCTCTCATATTCATATTAGGACTTGTCATATCTATTTTAGCTCTTAAAACTTTTTCTCCCTCCTTAAACTTACCACTTCTCATTTTTTCAAAAAGTTCTAAGTTTTCTTCTATACTTCTATTTCTATAAGGACTGCATTTTCCTGGCGTAGTTAAAGTTCCTCTATATTCTCTTATTTCTTCGGAACTTAAATCACATACATATGCTTTATTCTTTTTTATTAAATATACTGCATATTTATAAAATTCTTTATTATAATCAGATCCATAAAAAGGAGTGTCATTATTATAATCAAAACCTAACCATTTCATATCTTCTATAATAGCTTTTACATACTCATTATCTTCCTTTGTGGGATTTGTATCATCAAATCTTAAGTTAAACTTTCCATTATATTTTTTAGCAAGTGAATAACTTATATTAATAGCATAAGCACTTCCTATATGAAGATACCCATTTGGTTCTGGTGGAAATCTTGTATGTATTTCCTTATATACACCTTTTTCAAGATCTTTTTTTACTAATCTATCAATAAAATTTAGATTTTTTTCTTCACTATTCATAATAACTCCTCCTATAAAAAAAACTCTCGCTCTAAGACTATTTCTAGTCTTAGGGACGAGAGTTAAAATTCTCTTTAATCGTGTTGCCACCCTAATTTATTAATATGTCACCATATTAATCTCTTCAAGTACATCTTAATACTCTAGTTCTATAACGTAAACATACGTCGTACAATCACTTTAATAAGATCCTATACGCAGCTCCAAGTCTTGCTTCAATAAGTCCTTCTATACTCCCTTTCACCTTACGGAGCTCTCTTTAATAGTACTACTTATTTACTCTTCTCTTCATAGCTTTTCATTTATAATACCATTTATTGTATTTTTAGTCAATTTGTTTATTAAGTAAACTTATATATTCCTCATATCCTAATTCCTTCATTTTTTCCTTAGGAATAAATTTTAAAGAAGCTGAGTTTATACAATATCTAAGCCCACCTAACTCTTCTGGCCCATCGCAAAAAACATGACCTAAGTGGGCATTTCCTAATTTACTTCTTACTTCTGTTCTTATCATTCCGTAACTTTTATCTACTTTTTCTTTTATTACTTCCCTGTTAATAGGCTTAGAAAAAGCTGGCCACCCACATCCTGAATGAAATTTATCAGTAGATATAAATAATGGTTCTCCTGTAGTAATATCTACATAAATTCCTTCGTCAAATACTTCGTAGTATTCATTATCATATGGTCTTTCTGTTGCATCCTCTTGTGTTACTTTATATTGTATGTCACTTAATATTTCTTTAAGTTCTTCTTTAGTTTTCTTTGAATACTTTTTACTCATTATTTACTCCTTATTCCCATTCTTTAGAAACATCAATCCATTCAATAGCCTTTGAATATGTAAATAAATCATCCAAGTTTAATTCAATTGCTGAATTTTGACTTCCACAAGCTGGAAAGACCGTGTCGAACCTTTTCATTGAAATATCTAAATATACTTTTGTATTATTAGGATTAGCAAATGGACAAACTCCACCTACTTCATGTCCTGTAAAAGATTCTACTTCTTCAAATGGTATCATCTTAGCTTTAATTTTAAATTGTTTTTTAAACTTAGAATTATCAATTTTAGCATCTCCTGAAGTTACAACTAAAATACATCCATTATCATCTTTAAAAGACATGGTTTTTGCAATTCTAGATGGAATAACCCCTAAAGCTTTTGCTGCTAATTCTACTGTTGCACTTGATGTATTAAATTCTTGTATATCTTTATCTCTATTATATTTCTTTAAATATTCTCTTACTTTATCTATTGCCATACCCTTAATATTCTCCTTTTCTTCTCAATATATAATACTATACTATTTTTAATATTTTATTCAATATATAAAAGACTTCCTTAATTATTTTTACAATAAATTAAGGAAGTCACTTTCATATTACTCAACTATATCTTTTATTAACCTTTCTTTATTCTCTATAATACTTTCTGCTAAATACATCATGTATTTATACATTTTATTAATTTCATCCTCTGAATATTCTGCTATTCTATAGTCATAACTCATGTATAACTCATCTTCTGCTATTTCTTTTAAGATAACCTGTAGTGAATAATTTTGTGTTCCGTTGTAATACTCTAATGCTTCAACAGTAGCATTATCTCCTAAGTCTCTCAAATATTTTGTATTGTAATAGTTTATTGAATATCTATAAAGACTAGTAAAACCATATTTTGATATTTCTAAATCTTTTACTAATTCATCATAAGGATATCTTTGATGGTATAAATCTCTTCTTATATCTAAGTTTACTTCATCTATAAACTCTGAAATAGTTTTTTCATCTTTTATTTTTAATCTTACTGGCATTTTGCTAATACACATTCCAAGTGTAGCTCTATCTTTCTTTGTAAGTCTGTTAAATATGGGATTACCTACTATAATATCTTTTTTTCCTGATTTATTTCTCAAATATAATCCTAATAATATTAAGAAAAATGTATTAATGGATAATTTATTTTCTTTTAAGAAGTACTTTACTTTCTTAGCTAATGATTTTTCTATTTTGAATACTTTTCTTTTCCCTATATATTCATCAGTGCTTTTATATAAAAAATCATGTGTTATATCTGAAAACTTTGAATTCCAGTACTCTTTATCATTGAAGTATTGAGGTGAATTTAAATACTTCTCTTCTTTCTCTAAAAAGTCAATAAAGGATGGAGCAGGATTTAGGTCTATTTCTTCTCCTTTTAATAACTTAATATATGTTTCTAAAATTGATTTTTGTATTATACTCGTACCCCAGCCATCACATATAATATGATGTATCCTTAATAAAATACCCCATTTCTCATTACTTATTTTAAAAATTCCTAAGTAATAAAGCTTTGAATCCTCTAATTGAAATGGAGTGCTAAAAGTTTTTTGTGACCACTCTTTAAAATCTTCTTCTGCTTTTTCGTTATTACTAAAGTCTATATAATCAAAATCTTCTTCTGTATATGGATTAATATATTGCACCACCTCTCCTTCTATTTCTGAAAATCTTAGTCTAATGCCTTCGTTTCTCATAATAAATAGGTTAATCGCTCTTTTAACTAGAGTAAGGTGTGGTTGCCCTTTTATAATAACAACTCCTCCAATATTCTCCATTGGTGTATTAGGATGTAATCTCTCTATAGCCCAAGCTCTTTTTTGAGCATGAGATAAATTATAATACTCCATCTCTAAAGCTAAATTATTTTGCATGTGAATCACTCCTTTAGCTTATGCTTAACAATTTTTATATCTGTTGTATGAATATATTATACAATATATTTTTATTAATTGGTATATTTTAACAAAAATTTAATGTTTTTAAACATATATACGTTTACAGATTTAAATATAAAAAAAGCTATTGAAGTTTTATTCAATAACTTTTTATTTAAACTTATTCATCAATTATAATACTATAACTGCATATAAATTCTTTATTACATTCTAATGTTATAATTCCTTTTTTATCTTTAAATTCACCATTAAAGTTTTCAAGATCAGCATGTCCAAACCAAGGTTCAATGCAAACAAAACTAGTTCTCTTATCAGGTGCCCAAAGAGATAATATTGGAAAGCCCTTAAATTCTATAGTAATGCTTCTATTATGCATTTTTGATTTTAAGCTTACTTTATTAGATTTTAAATTATTAAAAATTAATGTACCTTCTTTAAATGTTTCCTCACTTAAAGGAATTTCATCAGTATTATCAAGATATAATCTTTCATTTCCAGTAAGAAAGTCATTATCATTTATTTCTAAAACTGAAGCATTTTCTATACTCTCAAATTTAAGATAATAATCATTTAATGAATCTCTTTCACCATACATTGGACACTTAAAAGCTGGATGAGCCCCTATTGAGAAATACATATCTTTATTATCTAAATTCTTTACTTTATGAGTTACAATAACCTTATTTTCATGTAGTTTGTACTCATTTATTAAAGAAAATTTAAATGGATAAATTTCTTCAGTCTCATCGTAATTTCTCAATTCAAAAGCTATTATATTCTCTTTATTTTCTATTAATTTATATTTAGCTCCACTAGCAAATCCATGCTGTGGCATAAAATAACTTTTCCCATCTAGTTTATATTCAAAATTTCTCACTTTACCTATTATAGGAAATAATACTGGAGAATATATTTTCCACCAAAACGGAAAGCCTTTCCAAATGTATTCCTCATTACTTTTTTTACCTACTATAGAGTGTATTTCTCCTCCATGTGTATTAGCAGTTAATTTTATAAATTCATTTTCAATTCTACAATACATACTTTTATACCCCCTTAAAGGTATAATAAATCAAAGTTTAACAGTTTGCAATATTGAAGAGGATGGTGTAATTTACTTTACAACATCCTCTTCAATATTAAAATTATCTGCAATTATAAATTTCTTCTACAACTTTCCAATCTATTATATTCCATATGTTTTTAACATAATCTTCTCTTTTATTTTTATATTTTAAATAATATGCATGCTCCCATACATCAATATTTAGTAATGGTGTATATTTATCATAACACAATGGAGCATCTTGATTGGCAGTTGTTGTAATAAAGACTTTTCCTCTCTTATCACATATAAGCCACCCATACCCTGATCCAAATACCTTAATTGACAAATCACTTAACTTATTCTTCAAGTTATCTAAACTTCCAAACTTCTTATTTATTTCATCTAATAAGGTTCCTTGTGGATAAAGTTTTGGAGTTGGAGATAAAATAGAAAAATATAAATTATGATTAAATACCCCTCCACCATAATTAATTACATCTCGTCTTATTTCTTTAGGTATTTTTCCTGGTTTCGATAATATTTCTTTTAAAGTTTTATGATCTATAAACTTTTCATATCCCTCTATTGTTTTATTTAACTTATCTACATAACCTTGAAGGTGCTTTGTATAATGTATTTCTACAGTTTCCTTATCTATGTAAGGTTCTAATGCATCATAAGAGTACTTAAGCTTTACTTTACTAAATTCCATAAAAAACTCCTATATAAATTTTTCACTATAAATATATGAACTGAGTTTTTCATTAATTCTTTTTCTTCTCTATAAGTCTATCTATATAATCATTAATATAACTTGAATCACCTTTAAACTCATTTATATTATAATTATTCTTGTGCATACTTATTATTGCATTTCTTCTAATAACATTTTTACCTCTCCACCCACAAGATGTAGTATTAATCTTTTCCTTAAAATATTTATTATCCATACTAGCATATGTATATACTTCATCATTCATATAATCTAATATATCAAACTCTTTTAACAAAGTAGGTTCTGCTTCTTCATTATATGGGCATTTAAGTTGGCAAAAATCACAGCCAAATATATTTCCCTTTAAAAGGTTTATTTCCTTATCACTTATATCTTTTTTTTGAGTTATATATGATAAACAAATATTAGGATTAATTTTAAATTTATTTATAGACTTAGTAGGACACTCTTTTATACAATTTGTACACTCATTACATTCAATATAATTTGATATTTCACTAAAGCTTCTTTTATCCTCACAATTTATATCTAAATCAGTTATTATTTCTCCCAAGAAAACATATGATCCATACTTTTTAGTTATTATCATATTATTTCTTCCTATAAAACCTATTCCAGCTAAATATGCAATATATCTTTCTGGCAATGAATTACTATCAACAAAGCTTAATGCTTTTCCACCTAACTTCTCTATATATTCACATACTTCTCCTAAATACTTCTTTAATACTCTATGATAATCAAATCTTTTAGTATATATAGAAAAGCCATTTTCCACACTACTCTCTTTTGGATTATAATATGGAAAGGCTATAGATATTATAGTCTTTCCATCTTCCATATATATTTTAGGATTTATTCTCTTACTAATGTCTTTTTCTTCAAATTCATTTTCTAATTTATTTTCTTTTCTATAAGTATAAAAATCTATTAGTTCATTAAATTCTCTACAAGGTATAAAACCAATTGTATCTAAACCTATAGACTTACAAAAATCCTCAATTTTCTTCTTTAACATTTATATCACCGTATACTAATTTAATTTTCAATAAAACATCTTACTTATTCAGTTTATTCCTAAAAATTATTTTTGATAAAATAAAATTAAAAAGTGTGAATTATTACTTTTCTTTTATGTTGACAATCTCAAGTCAACCAAAAGTAATAATTCACACTTGCTAGCTTATAGTAAGAAATAATTAAACAATTTTCTTACCTATAGCAATCATGAACTCATCTATTGTCATTGTTTCTTTATTTATATCATTAACTTTTCTAGTCATAGTTGGTGTACATTTTCCTAAAACTATAACATCAACTTCATCACTTAATGTACTTTGTGGATTTGCACCATATTCTCTTGCAAGTCTTAATAAAGTATTCTTAGAAAAATCTGTAGTTCCTATAAATGCCATAGACTTTCCATTAAATTTATTTTCTATAACCTCTACGTCTTCCTTTAATGCACTTAATTTATATAATAATTTATTCATCTTCTACCTTCCTCTTTAGTGAATCTTGTATCTCTTATAATGTTTGTTAGAATATCTTATTTTTACCTAATTTATAATTGAACTCCTTTTATTATACTATATATTTAGTCATTATATCAATTGTAATTTTTTCATATATAAAATATTTCAATTTATTTAATTATATAATAAGTTTTTAAAAATTTTATTATGTTCTATATCTTTACTTAAAGATTGAATAACTCTTAGTATAAGATTTTCACTAATTTCATTTTTTAAACTTATACTAATTCCTATAATATAAGCCTTTATTATTCTATAACTATTAATTAGTTCATTAATACTTTGTACTAAGTTATCACCTTTATTAAATGGAATTAAATTTTTAAAAACTTGATTTACTAAATAATTTTCTAATATATATGAATATTCTTCTAACTTATTATTAACTTCATTATATGTATTCATATTAAAACTTAACATCCCAAGTTTATATTCTTCTATACATTTTCTTAACCTTACACTTCTTACATTGTTAACAAGATTATCTTCACATATATCCTTATAAAATTCTTGTTTTTCTTTAAAACATTTACCTTTATAATCTTCTATATTTATTAAGCCATTATTAAAATCATCTAATATTTCTTCTATTTTATCGAAGTCATATTTTTCATATGAATCTTGTATTATTTCATATAAACTTTTTATTATGTTTAATCTCTCTTCTATTAAGAAATCTCTTTCCTGCATAATATTTATTGTCATTACTCTTAAGTCCCAAAAATATTGAAGAAGGCTATGAGATCCCTCAAAGGCTTCACTATCTATTATTCTTCTTATCTCTATACTTTCTTCATCTATATAATCTTCTACTTCAATAAATTCCATTTTTTCTTTATTTAAAAAAGCTTTTCTACATATCTCTTCACATGAAGGTAATCCACTTTTCTCGTATGTATTATCTACTATATTAAATACTCTTGGATAGTTTTTGCATGTTATACATAAATGTTCTTCTCCAACACTTCCATGTATATCACATAACATATTTTCATTTAAAAATGGACATCTACTTTCACTTTTAAGAATCATAAAGCCCCTATTAAAAGTATCATGCTCATTTTTATTTTCAATAAACTTTCCTTCTAATAATGTTTTTAATTCTCCTGTACTATTAATATAACGATTATATGTATTTTCATCTATATTTATATCCCATCCTGCACAGCATGTATCTTCACATTTAGAACTTATACATTTAAAATCCATCATATATTTAGGCATAAAAAAATTAACTATCATAACTTACTCCAATTCTATAATTTATAGTTATAATAATAACTCTATTTTTATTTAACAACAATATATTGTTTTTTATTTGCGGTTTTTAAATATACTGTTGATTTTTAAAACTATTATAACTGAAGATGTAAATAACGAAAAAAACCACAGTAATTGCTGCGGTTTTAGTCTCTTTGTTTATTTTTTATTAGTTTTAATAAAGTTCTCCAATGACGATTTATCTTTTGTTATTTCCTCTAAGTTATTTCCAAAATCATCTTTATGAGCATTTACTAGAGCAGTTCGTTCATAAGTAATAATAGTTCCATCATCCATATCAAAATTTACTATATCAGCATTTTGAACAAGAGATAGTATTATTAAAGCATTATTTTTCAGTACATATGGAAATGATGATGATATCACGGAATCATCTTCAAGTCTGATTGCGATATCTTCAAAACCCTTATAGTGTATAGTTATCTCATATGGTTTTGATTCCGTTTGTAACTCTATTCCTTCGTTGTATATATTGGCTGGTAAATTATTAACTATATTTATTATAGCAGAATTATCTCCAACATAAGAATCTTTATATTTCAAAACTGTAGTCAAATTTACTTTTGATTCATCAGTGGTTTCTTTTGATTCAGTAGATTTGCCACATCCAACCATTCCTAATGATACCATGAAAACTGACAATATTGCTAATCTCTTAAAGTTACTAATTCTCACTAAATCCCCCCCTTATTAATATTGTAGTAATCATTTCCTTATTATAACATAATTATATATATATTAACAAAAAATATTTTATATAATTACATATTACTCCATTAAAATTCTACTTTTCTATACACAAGTTCATTAACCTTGGTTGTAATGTGTGACGTATGTGATTGCACTAAAAGATGTAGGCAGGCTTATTCCAACTTCTTTAGCACATCTTGTTAAAGAATATCCCAATATCAATATTGTTTTTAAAAATCGCCTTTTTATTTTAAATCTATTGACATTATTAATATTTTAAATTATTATTTAATTAATAATTATTATTAATTAAAAATTATTAATTATTGGAGGTTTTGAAATGAACGACGAAATAATTTGCACATGTACTGGTGTAACAAAATTAGAAATAGTAGATGCTGTTAAAAACGGATGTAATACTGTAGAAAAAATAGCTGAAGAATTAAATGCTGGATCAATTTGTGGTGCTTGTATTGGAGATATAGAAGAAATTATTGACGAATGTAAGTAATTTCAAAATCCTAAGAATAGATTATTAAGAACTATTCTTAGGATTTCTTTATTTATATCTCATATTATATTTTTGTACCTTTCATTGCAAAGTTACCATATTTAGTTTTAGCAAAGCCCTCTATTTTATTTCCTTTTATAACACCTGTTGCATAATATTGTATCCTCATAAACATTACTTTTATCTCTCCAGAAAACTCAAATTTATTTCCTATCTTCTTTCCATTATTAAAATAATTATTAACTCCTCTTGCAACAATATATCCGCTTAATGTATCTCCAT
>JAFADP010000114.1 GCA_023424785.1 Bacillota bacterium | reverse complement strand
TGATTATTCTAACTATAATAATGGTAGTTACTACTCTAACTCTTATAATGATGATAGAGACTATAATGAATATAATAGATGCAACTCATCAGATGATTACGATAATAGAGAATGCTGCATGAATTACGAATCTGACTATAATAATTACAATAATAATTATCACAATGATAATTATGACAATGATAATTATGACAATGATAATGATTGTTGTTATAAAAAATACGATGAATGTCAAAGACATGTTCATGAGTTTTTAGGAAGCACAAGATTTGCTGAAGAAAATGATGAGCGTCACAATCATCGTTTTGCTGGAGTAACTGGTGAAGCTATCCGTTGTGGTAAATCTCATGTTCACAAAATCAAAGAGGAGAATACAGACTTTTTTGATCATTATCATGAAATATGTGATGTTACAGGACCTGCAATTCCTGTTGGCGGTGGTAAGCATGTTCACTTAGTTAAAGGAAGAACTTCATGCAATGATGGACATTCTCATGAATATATTTTTGCAACTTTAATAGAAGCACCTACTGTAAAAGAATGTAAGTAATTTAACATTAAGGGGTTATGTTAAAATAAATTTTAATATAACCTCATCTTATTTTTAAAAATATGGAATATTATTTCTAATACTTAAATATATTTATATTATGTAAATTATATATTTAAGGAGGAGAAAAATATATGAATGAAAAACTTAATAAAAATATTGGTAAACTTATTGAAAAGTTAAGAAGTATTGATAATGTAAATTATAAAGCTATTATGGGATTAGATGGCTTTGTAGATCAAATTTTACATGCTGTTAAAACTCGTGAAGATGCTGATAATTATACTAGAATGAAAACTCTTAAAGATTTTGGAGAAAAGGTTTCCAAAGCTGCTGGCTTAAGCACTAGTGTAGAATTTGTGCCTATTCAATCAAAATTAGGCGGAAATGGACCTATCATGAGTAATGCTCTATCATCATATGGATTAGATATTACTTATATTGGTGCATTGGGATTACCTACTATTAATCCAGTATTTATGCCTATGGCAGATAAATGTACATTAATATCTATTGCTAATCCTGGATTAACTGATGCAGTTGAATTTTTAGATGGAAAACTAATAATAGGAAAGCGTCAATCCCTTAAAGATGTTAATTGGGACAAACTTAAAGAATCCATTGGAATTAGTAGATTAACTAATTTAATAGAAAATTCTAAATTAGTTGGATTAGAAAATTGGACCATGCTACCTTATATGACTGAGATATGGAAAGGAATACTTAATGAAATTATCCCAAACTTAAGTGATTCTAATAATAAATATTTCTTTTTCGATTTAGCAGACCCTGAAAATAGATTAAAGGAAGATATCATAGAAGCTTTAAATATAATGAAAGAATTCTCTTCTAAGTTTAATGTTATTCTAGGATTAAATCTTAAAGAAGCTACTGAAATTGGAGAAGTATTAGAAATATCAGATAATTGCTCTAATATGCCTTTAGATGAACTTACTAAGAAGATTGCAAATAAATTAAACATATATTGCTTAGTTATTCATCCAGTTAAAGAAGCATCTGCAGTATGTAATGGAGAATATTATCATACTTTAGGACCTTTTGAACCAAATCCTAAACTTACAACTGGTGCAGGTGATAATTTTAATGCTGGATTCTGTTTTGGACAAGTTCTTGGTTTATCTCCTGAAGAATCTCTTATACTAGGAACAGCTACATCTGGATATTATGTTAGAAATGCTGAAAGTCCTACTTTTGAATCTATAATAGAATTCTTATCTTCGTGGAAAGATAATTTATAATAAAAAAATCAGCCTTTTATATGGCTGATTTTTTTATTATTCATCAAATGAAAGTATATAGTCAAGCTCTTCCTTAGTTAAGTAAGTTTCCTTATAACTTCCACCTTGTGATAACAATGTAGAAATCATTCTATCTTTTCCTTCCTTAAGCTTTAGTATCTTTTCTTCTATAGTCCCTTTTGAAATTATTTTTATAACTTCAACTTCATTTTTCTGTCCGATTCTATGTGCCCTATCTGTTGCTTGATTTTCTACTGCTGGATTCCACCATGGATCAAAATGAATAACCTTTTCTGCTGATGTTAAGTTTAATCCTGTTCCTCCTGCTTTTAAAGAAATTAAAAATACTTTCACTTTATTACTTTTATTAAATTCATTACATAAATTAATTCTATCAATAGCTTTTGTTGATCCATCTAAATAATAATACTCTATATTTAAATTATCTAAATGCTCTCTTAACTTATATAATAAACTTGTAAACTGTGAAAATATTAATGTCTTTTTATTTCCTTCTAAGCTCTTATTTATTAATGTTAAAGTTGCATTTATCTTACCACTTCCACCAGTATAGTTTTCATCTAATATTGATGGATCTAAGGCAATTTGCCTTAATTTTGTTAATATTGCTAATACAGATATATGATTATTTGTATCCTTAATTTCCTTTGAATATTTCTTTAAACTTGACTTATAATACCTCTTTTGCTCATCTGTCATTGAAATATAGAAAGTCCATTGATTTTTATCTAGAAGTTCAGTTAGCACTTCTTTCTTAGTTCTTCTTAATATAAATGGTTTAATTATTAATTTAAGGTAGTTTAAATTTTTGTCATCTACTCTTCTAAATTTTAATTTAAAATCATGTTCACTAAATAAATAACCTGGTTTTAAAAAGTCAAATATACTCCATAACTCCATTAAATTATTTTCTATAGGTGTTCCCGTTAATGCTAATCTAAAATTTCCATTTATAGACTTTATATTCTTAGTAATCTTAGCTTTTGAATTTTTTATATTTTGAGCTTCATCTATAATTAAATTTTCAAAATTAATATTCTTATAATACTCAATATCCATATTTAATGTTCCATAGGAAGTTAGTATAACATCATAATCTTTAATATTCTCTAATAACTTGCTTCTTTTTGATTTATTTCCATGAATACATGCTACCTTTAATGATGGTGCAAACTTATTAAATTCCTCCAACCAATTATATATTAATGAAGTTTGTGTAATAACAATGGATACTCCACTTTTATTTAATAATAAAAAACTTATAGCTTGTATTGTTTTTCCCAAGCCCATTTCATCTGCTAAAATACCAAAAAGACCTTGTTCCTTCTTATTTTGCAACCATGATAGTCCTTCTATTTGATAATCTCTTAATGTTGCTTTCAATTCCTTAGGAGGAGAAATTAAACCTTCAGAAGAATTCTTATTCTTATCTATTATATTTATAAATTTAATATTTTTAATTTCCTCACTAAATAATTCTTCATAGCCATTAGGTAAGTTTAACTCTTCCCCTTTATAATTTATAAAACATAAAAAATTCATAAATTCACTTATTTTATTATTAGAAAAATCTAAAAAGCTATAATTGCTAAACTTATAAAAGCTATTTCCATTCTTAAACTCATTAATTGCTAAAATAAATTCTTCACTATCTATATCATTTATATTTAAATTAAACTTTAAATTACTATCTATAGACTCTACATTTCCTTTTATATCATCCATCGATAATAACTTAAGTTCCTTTAATTCTTTGCTTGAAGTTATATTACAATAGTTATGTATATTAGATTTTAGTAGATTTAATAATTCTTTATCTTCTCCGACAAATAAGTACTCTTCATCTTTTCTAGTAAATTTATTATTAAACAATATCTCTTCTATACTTTTTATCTTTAAAGATGTTTTTAAATATTTTTTATTAATATCAATTTTAAACTTACAATATATATGAGAATTCTTTTTATAAAAATATAAATTTATCTCTTCCTTTGATACTATTAATTCTCTTATATCATCATTTATATTTAATTCCCCTATAGATGATAAAATCTTTATTACTCTGTCTAATGCAGACTCCTTAATATATGTATAATGTTTTTTAATTAATGCATCATAAATAGTACTATAAGCATTACACTGCTTAAATGGTGGAATATAAATTTCTCTATTAAATAAAAATACTGTTTTTTCTGTATTTAATGCTTTTATAGGAGTTTTTGTGCCTTGAAGCCTTATTTTATTATTATCATATCTTAATGTAAATTTTAAAGGAAGTGGATTTAAAATTATTCTTCCTTCATATTCTGATGATGATATTTTAATTTGTAAGTTTACATCTCTAGATATAAAGAGAAAATTTCTTAATTCACTATCTCTTATTTTAAAGTCCATTTTTAATAATAACTTAAGTAATCTTTTCTCATCTTTTGAATACTCTATGTTTTTAAATGAATAACTTCCTTCCTCAGAAAAAACATTAAAGTTTAACTCTGATTTATTTGATATCTTTATTCTCCCAATAGTTCCCAGATATAAAACCGCCTTAAATATGTAATCAGGATTGAAGCTCTCTTCTAACCTTAAAGTTATATTAATTCTTTCTTTTTTCCTCTTAAAAGTACTTACATCATCATTATTTACTAAACTTAATATAGTAGCTATAATGTGCTCACATGCAAATTTACCACCTGATAAACTTGCTTCTCTGCTCAAATTACAACTACATTTTAAATCATAATAATTATTCTTATTATTTATCTTTATATGAGTACTATAATCTCTTGGACCATCATTAACTCTTCCATATATATTAGCTACTCCTTCAATCTCTTTACTATCTATAAACTTTACATTTCCATTTTTAAATAACTTTTCTCCATTTTTATAACTTATAGAAAACTTATTCTTAAGTACTTTATTTTTTAAAATATCTATATACAAATAGTCACCTCCTCAAACCATATTCTTTTATTATAAATTGAAAAAGCACCAAAATGAAAATATTAGTGCTTTTTTATTAATTAATTTATTAAAGATTTTTCTTTCCACTTTCCCTTTAAATATCTTATAACAGATATTGTAGATGCAATAATCCATCCTAATGGAACTGCATACCATATACCACTTTCTCCAATGATATATGCAAATAAATATGCAAACACTACTCTAGATGCTAAATTTCCTATTGTACTTATTAAAAAAAACTTAATATCTGCACTTCCTCTTAATACTCCATTTGTAGTTACCATAAGCCCCATAAAGAAATAAAATAATGATACTATCCTAAGATACTGTACTCCAACCTTAATTACTTCTTTATTTGAATTAGAATCTACAAATAATCCTACTAAGTTCTCTCCAAGTATAAAAACTAATATAGTAATACTTACACTAAATATCCCAATCATAATTAGAGCAGATTTATATCCATTTTTTACTCTATAAACTTTTTTTCCACCAATATTCTGAGCAGTAAAATTAGATACTGCATTACTCATATTAGCCATAGGAAGAGTACATATTGAGTCTATTTTTGTTGCTGCTGAATATGCTGCAATAGTTATTACTCCATAACTATTAACTAAAGCTTGAACAAATAAGTTTCCTATTGACACTATTGATTGTTGAAAAGTTGATGGAATAGCTATTTTACACATTGACCTTAATAGTTTTAAGTCAAATATTTTCTCTTTACTATTATCTTCATACTTTATTCTATTTACTCTTTTTAAAAGAATACTTATTGCTAGTATTCCAGATACACCTTGAGCTATAAGTGTAGCTATTGCTACTCCTTTAACACCCATATTAAACTTAACTACAAATAATAAATCTAGTATAACATTAATTACAGATGAAAATATTAATAATAATAATGGGGTTCTTGAATCCCCTAATGCATTAAAAGAGGCTGTTGAAATATTATAAATATATAAGAATACTACTCCACTAAAGTATATTTTCATATAAACATTAGCCTCATAAAATATTTCTTTCTTTGTTTGTAATAAATTTAATATATCTTCACAAAAAATTAAACTAATTATCATTAAAATAAAACTAAAAAGTCCTACTGATATAAGTGATGTATATATTGAAGTTTTCATTTCTTTTATATGTTTTGCTCCAAATAATTGTGATATAATCACTGAACATCCTATACTTAATCCATTAGCTACTGTTATAAATACAAAAGTTATTGGATAAGATGAGCCTACTGCTGCTAAAGCATTAACTCCAACAAAGTTACCAACAATTACTGAATCTATTATATTGTAAAGTTGTTGAAATATATTTCCTATAACCATTGGTAATGCAAAATATAAAAGAATTTTAGAAGGATTTCCTTTAGTCATATCCTTTATCATAAAATTCCTTCTTTCTAAACATTAATATTTTAAACCTTCAATACTAATTTATACACTGTAAATAGATATTGCTACATTAAAAATGTATTATCTAATCCTAATATATTTTTTAATCTATCAACATTAATGGCAGTCATTATAGGTTCATTACACCAATGCTTAGAACAACCACAGTAATCTAATAATACACATTGTGGCTTAAATCCTAATCTTAATGCTTTCCAGCCTCCAGATACTAAATTAGTAACACACGCTATCCCTATAATTCCAATATCATAATTCTTATCTTCATCCTTAAATAACATTGTTTCATGAGGAATAATATATACCTTAGCGTTACTTTCCTCAACTATCTTACTCAACTTGTTAACATTACATTCTTCACTACATCCCATACAAGTACAACCGTTATGGCTATCTTTTGCTTTACACTCCTTAATTGTTTGTCTCATACAAATTGGTAAAAATATCTTCTTGATTTTGCATAACTTAAACTCATCTTTATAAACTGTATTCATTACTTCTGCACATATCATATTAAAAAAATATTGAATTTCACCTTTTCCACAAAAAAATACATCTTCCTTATTAATATGATCCCTTCTATAATTTGATAAATATTTCTCAACATTTTTAGTATACTCGCCTAATGTGGTCTTAGCTTCCATATATAAATATCTACTCATTCTTGCACATATTTTTAAAAACTCATTTATATATTCTTCATCATTTAGCTCTAAAAAATCAATCCAATTAACTAATCTATAAATCTCCTCCTTAAAATCACCAGTAGCCTTCATCCACCCTACAACTAATTTTAAGTCCTTAAAGTCAATATTTCTACTCTCTTCTTTTCTTTTCATAAGAATACTAAAAGCTAAACGTCCTCTTAAGACATCTATTTTTTCTTTATACTCTTCATTATTTCTAATAGTATTTAAAATATTAAAAACATTATTACTAGTATTATTCTCAAATCCTCTTCCATAGCTAAGATATTCTTCTAAAATTACCCCTATCAAAAGTACTTCAATACTATATTCTTCTTTAGTTCTAACATATTCTATTTTATTAGTAACTATAAAATCCATAAAATCTTCTAAGTATTTACTACTATAAGTTAAAACATAATTAATTATTTTATTACTTAATGACTCTATTTTTCTATAGTATAAATTAGAATTACTATCTCCATTTCTTAATGAATATGTTACTCTATTCACTTATAAAATCCTCCTGCTAATTCTAAATATTAATATAAAACCCTAAATATAACTATTTATATATAAATTATACACCCTATGAATGACTTTTGTAGGATATATGTTCTTTTTTTATAAACAATAAAAGTCATATTTGTGATAAATATGACTTACTATCAATTATTATTTTTTTATTTTTTTCTATAGTAGGTATATAATTATTAAAACTGACATATAATTAGTTGTGTAGAGATAAAATTAATATCGCGGGATGGAGCAGTTGGTAGCTCGTCGGGCTCATAACCCGAAGGTCGTAGGTTCAAGTCCTGCTCCCGCAACCAAAATAAAGCATTGTAACAAATAAGTTGC
>JAFADP010000138.1 GCA_023424785.1 Bacillota bacterium | reverse complement strand
TAACAAATGCTAAATTTATTGAAGATATAACATCATTTACTGATTTTGCTGACTCTTTATTAGAACTATATAAGTAATCTAAATCTTTAATATAATTACATACACTTTCTACATTGGATATATTATTGGTAATTAAACTTACACTATCATATCCATTATTTTTTAAATAATTATTTTCTTTATTTTTATAACCTATAAGTTCACTAACATCTTCAATTGATAATACTAATCCGCTTGCATTTTCAAAATTCTCTCCTACTATTCCTACTATAATAAATGATTTTTCCACCTCTTTGCCATATTCTGATGGAATTATTATTTTAAGTTCCTTATTTAATATTTCATCTTCTTTTAAATTTAATGAATTAAGTATATTTTCTCCAACTAAAATTTCACCAGTTTTACTTTCTATATTTCTTCCTGATTTTATAGGTTCTAAAGTATTATCTTTATATTGTGTTCTTATATCCTCTATTTCATCTTTTGTAAAAATATCTTCACTTAATAAATACCCATTACAAAGTACATTTCCAACGTAATTTTCATTATTAATATTTATTTTAGATGCATAAAATTGTGAATAAACCTTTATACTTTCTATATTATCATTATCTTTTAACTTACTAATAAAATTATCATCTAGAACCTTGCTATAATTATCCATATTTTCACAAAAGTCTTCGTATTCTTCATTATTATTTTCATCTACATACTTGTATGGCTGTATTGATATTTTCTTCGCTTGATTTCCATTATTTAATGTACTCTCCATAAAATTTTTAACACCACCACCAAGAGATACCATAATAACTATTAACATTGTTCCTATTGTAATTCCTAATGACGTAAGAAAAGTTCTTCCCTTTCTCTTCTTTAAATCCTTTAATGCCATTAATATATACTCTTTATACATCCCCTATACTCCTCCAAGAAATTATTTTTTAATATCAGAAATAATTCTTCCATCCTTTATTTCAATTACTCTTTTAGCTCTCTTAGCTTCTTCTGGATTATGAGTTACCATTATCACGGTAAACCCCTTATTATTAATTTCATGGAATAAATTCATTATTGATTCTCCACTTTTGGAATCTAAATTACCTGTTGGTTCATCTGCAAAAACTATTTGTGGATTATTAACTAGCGCCCTTGCAATAGATACTCTTTGTCTTTGTCCTCCTGACATTTCATTAGGTTTATGTTTCTCTAAGTTAGATAACCCAACAATTTCTAACGCTTTTTTGGCTCTTTCTTTTCTCTCCTTTTTAGAAACGCCTGCAAATATAAGTGGCATCATAACATTTTCTAGAGCTGTTTGTGAATTTTCTAAATTAAATGCTTGAAATACAAAACCTATTTTTTCATTTCTATATTTTGATAACTTCTTATCTTTTAATTTACTTATATCATTTCCTTCTATAAATATATCCCCATTGGTAGGTGAATCTAATCCTCCTACTATATGCATTAAAGTAGATTTTCCTGAACCAGATGGCCCTACTATTGCTACAAATTCGCCCTTATTTATTTTTAAAGATACATCGTCTAATGCTATAACCTTTTCTTTCCCCATATTATATATTTTTGAAACATTTTTCATTTCTATCATAACTATCATCCCCCATCGTATTATTGTACTAATTGCCTAATACAATAATATTCTATATGTTAATACTTGTCAATATATTTAAATTTAATTTTTCATATTTATAAAGTTTACAAATTGTATAAATAAAATGTTCACTCATGAGTTTTATGCATTTTTTATGCATATACACACTTTTAAGATGTATTTTTGCATATTTATAAACTTTTTTAAGGATAATTATTGAATATTTATTCAATATGGTTTATAATGGTATATATATTGATAAATATTGAAAATTATTTAAGTTTTACTATTAAGGGGGCAATAAAATATGAAAAAATTTAATAAAGTTGTATTAGCATACTCAGGAGGATTAGATACATCTGTTATTATTCCATGGCTTAAAGAAAATTATGGTTGTGAGGTTATAGCAGTTGTTGGAAATGTTGGACAGAAATCAGAATTAGAAGGATTAGAAGAAAGAGCACTTAAAACTGGAGCTTCTAAAATATACATAGAAGACCTAACAGAAGAATTCGTAAATGAATATATATTCCCTACTATAAAAGCTAACGCTGTTTATGAAGGAAAATATCTTTTAGGAACTTCTTTTGCTAGACCAATAATCGGAAAAAGAATGGTAGAAATAGCAAAAAAGGAAGGGGCAGATGCTATTTGCCATGGTTGTACAGGAAAAGGTAATGATCAAGTAAGATTTGAACTTGCTATAAAAGCATTTGCACCTGATATAGAAGTAATTGCACCTTGGAGAACTTGGGAAATAAAATCAAGAGAAGAAGAAATAGCTTATGCTTTAGATAAAAATGTTCCAATAAAAATAAGCTATGAAACAAACTATAGTAAAGATATGAACTTATGGCATTTAAGTCATGAAGGTTTAGATTTAGAAGATCCATCAAATGAACCTAATTATGAAAAAATACTTGAACTTTCAAATACATTAGAAGCTGCTCCAGATAAAGCTACTTATATAACTCTTACCTTTGAAAAAGGTATTCCTGTTGCTTTAAATGGGAAAAAAATGAATGGAGTTGAATTAATTGAGGAATTAAATAAAATCGGTGGAGAAAATGCTATTGGTATTATAGATATGGTAGAAAATAGACTTGTTGGTATGAAATCAAGAGGTGTATATGAAACTCCAGGTGGAACAATTCTTTACAAAGCTCATAAAGATTTAGAAGAATTATGCTTAGATAAAGAAACTGCTCACTTTAAAGAAACTGTTGCATTAAAGTTTGCTGATTTAGTATATAATGGCCAATGGTATTCTCCATTAAGAGAAGCACTTTCTGAATTTGTAGATAAAACTCAAGAAACTGTTACTGGAGAAATTAAACTTAAATTATATAAAGGAAATATAGTAAATGCTGGTATGACTTCTCCATATTCATTATATAGTGAAGAATATGCTACTTTTGGTGAAGATGCAGTTTATAATCAAAATGATTCTGCTGGATTTATTAACTTATTTGGTCTTCCAACAACAGTTAGAGCAAAGATGAAAGCAAAAACTCAAAGTGAGGGAAAATAAAATGAAACTTTGGGGAGGACGATTTAAGAAAGGACCTAATGACTTAGTAAATGATTTTAATTCATCTATAAAAGTTGATTCTAGAATGTATAAAGAAGATATTGAAGGTAGCTTAGCTCATGTAAAGATGTTAGGAAAGCAAGAAATCATCCCTCTAAAAGCTAGTGAAAAAATTGAAAAAGGCTTAACAGAAATGTTAAAGCGTATGGATAATGGGGTCATAGGTATTGACCCCTCTTCTGAAGATATTCATAGCTTTGTTGAAGGAATGCTTACCTATTACATAGGTGAAGAAGGGAAAATGCTTCACACAGGCAGAAGTAGAAATGACCAAGTTACATTAGATTTAAGATTATATCTAAAAAAAGAAATAAAGTTAATAATCTCGTATTTGCTAGAACTTGAAGAAGTAATATCTAAAAAAGCAAAGGAAAATATAAATACTATTATGCCTGGATACACTCATATGCAAAAGGCTCAACCTATTACATTTGCTCATCACCTATTAGCATATGCTGAAATGTTTAAGAGAGATATCGGCCGTCTACAAGATGCATATAAAAGATGTGATAGCATGCCTCTTGGCTCTGGTGCATTAGCCACATCCACATATCCTATAGATAGAGAATATGTTTCTAATGAATTAGGATTTTCAAGTATTACCTTAAATAGCTTAGATTCAGTATCTGATAGAGATTATGTTATAGAAACACTTTCTGCTCTCTCATTAATAATGATGCATTTATCAAGATTTTCTGAAGAAATTATTTTATGGTGTACAGATGAATTTAATTTTATTCAATTAGATGATGAATATAGTACTGGAAGTTCTATAATGCCTCAAAAGAAAAATCCTGATGTTGCAGAGCTTGTAAGAGGAAAAACTGGTCGTGTATATGGAGACTTAATAACATTATTAACAGTTATGAAAGGCATTCCACTTGCATATAACAAAGATATGCAAGAAGATAAAGAAGCTCTATTTGATGCTTTAGATACTGTTACATTATCAATAAAAACTTTCTGTGGAATGATTAATACTATGAAAGTTAATAAAGATAATATGAGAAAAGGAGCTGCTAGCGGATTTACTAATGCAACAGATGTGGCTGATTATTTAGCTAAACATGGAGTTCCATTTAGAACTGCTCATGCTATAGTTGGGGAGCTTGTACTTTATTGTATAAGTGAAAATAAATCAATAGAAGAACTTACTTTAGAAGAATTTAAAAGTTTTTCTGATGTATTTGAAAAAGATATATATAAATCAATAGATTTATTAACTTGTGTTGAAGAAAGAAATGTTATTGGAGGACCATCTACTGACTCAATAAAACTTCAAATAGACGCATTAGATAAATTTATTTATGAAATAAACGGGGGTATTTAATATGGTAAAGGTGGGAATTATAGGGGCAACTGGCTATGTTGGTGCAGAGCTTATTAGAATTTTATTAAATCATAATAAGGTTGAAATTACTGCACTTAGCTCAGTTAGTTTTAATGGTCAAGAAATTGATGCTGTTTATAAAAACTTTTTTAATAAATGTAACTTAGTATGTGAAAGCCAAGAAGATGTGTTAGCTAAAGCTGATGTTATTTTTACTGCTCTTCCACATGGATTAAGTGAAGAAATAGCTTCAAAATGCATTGAAGAAGGAAAAATATGCATAGATTTAGGTGCTGATTTCAGACTTAGTAATGAAAAGGAATATGAAGAATGGTATGGAAAACCATTTAAAAAGCCTGAATTACATACTCAAAGTGTATATGGATTACCTGAATTAAATAAAGAAAAAATCAAAAATACTAAGCTTATAGCAAATCCTGGTTGTTACTGTACTTCTATTGAATTAGGGCTTATGCCTCTTTTGAAAAATTCACTCATAGAGACTAAGAATATAATATGCGATTCAAAATCTGGTGCAACAGGTGCTGGTCGTGGATTATCACTTACTTCACATTTTACAGAACTTAATGAAAACTTTGCTCCTTATAAGGTTGGTGGACATAGACATACGCCTGAAATAGAGGAAACATTAGGACATATGGCTAATGAAAAAGTTACTGTAACATTTACTCCTCATCTACTTCCAATAAACAGAGGAATCATATCTACTATTTACTGTAATCCTAAAAATCCAGAAAATATTAATTTAAATGAAATACATGCTTTATATGAAGAATGCTATAAAGATAAACCATTTGTTAATGTTCTTCCATTAGGAGAAACAGCTTGTACTAAAAACGTTAGATACTCTAACTACTGTAATATTTCATTACATTTAAATCATAGAAAAGATCAAATTATAGTTGTAAGTACTATTGATAATATGGTTAAAGGGGCTGCTGGTCAAGCAATACAAAATATGAATATTATTTTAGGTTTTGATGAAACTGAAGGTCTAAAATTCATTTCACCAGCATTTTAATTAAAGGGGGTTCTATTATGAATTTTAAAATAATAAATGGTGGAGTTACTGCTCCTAAAGGATATTTAGCTTCTGGAATACACTGTGGAGTTAAAGAAGGAAGTACAAAAAAAGATTTAGCATTAATATACTCTGAAGTTCCTGCAAAAGCTGCAGGAATGTATACTCAAAATAAAGTTAAAGGGGCTCCTATTATAATTTCTAAGGATCATATAAAAGATGGATTTGCTAGGGCTATTGTTGTAAATAGCGGTAATGCTAATACTTGTAATGGTGAAAATGGTCTTAAAGATGCAAAAACAATGACTGAAGCTACTGCAAATGCATTAAATATAAAAACAGAAGATGTCTTAGTAGCTTCTACTGGTGTAATTGGTGTTCCTTTAAATATAGAGGCTATAAAGCTAGGAATTCCTAAACTTATAGACTCTCTTTCAAAAGATGGATCAAAGAATGCTGCTCAATCTATAATGACAACTGATACATTTATGAAAGAATACTCTATTCAAGTTAATATAGGTGGAAAAGAAATTTCTATAGGAGCAATTGCTAAAGGTTCTGGAATGATAGAGCCTAATATGGGTACTATGCTTGCTTTTGTCACCACAGACCTTGCCATATCTTCTGAACTTTTAAAAGAAGCTTTAATAGAAACTGTTAAGGTAAGCTTTAATAGAGTTACTGTAGATGGAGATACAAGTACTAATGATACTATTTTCCTACTAGCTAATGGATTAGCTGAAAATGAGGAAATAACTGAGAAAAATGATAACTATTATGCTTTTGTTGAAGCATTAAAAAACGTAAATATAACTATGGCAAAAATGCTTGCTAAAGATGGTGAAGGTGCTACAAAGCTTGTTGAATGTAAAGTTATTGGTGCCTTAAATGAACAAGATGGTGAAGTTTTATCTAAAAGCGTAATTAAATCAAGTCTTGTGAAAACTGCTATCTTTGGTTCTGATGCTAACTGGGGAAGAGTACTTTGTGCTTTGGGGTATTCTGGTGCAGAATTTAATCCAGATACAGTAGATGTATACTTTGAAAGTAAAGGTGGATGTATTCAAGTTTGCAAGTCTGGTGCTTCTATACCTTTTAGTGAAGACTTAGCGAAACAAATACTTGTAAAAGATGAAATACTAATTAGAGTTGAATTACACCTAGGAGATGCAACTGTATCTTCATGGGGATGTGATCTTACTTACGATTATGTAAAAATTAACGGTGATTATAGAAGTTAATTATTTTTGGGGGAGAATTTTTAAATGAATATTAATGATCGTGCAAGAGTCTTGGTAGAATCTCTACCTTTTATACAAAAATTTAACAATAAAATTATCGTAGTTAAATACGGTGGAAATGCTATGATTAGTCAAGAGCTCCAAAAAAGTGTTATAAATGATATAGTTTTAATGAAATGTGTGGGCTTTAAACCTGTTGTTGTTCATGGTGGAGGTCCATACATATCGTCCTTTCTTGATAAACTAGGAGCTGAAAGCAAATTTATTAATGGATTGCGCTATACAGATGATACAGCTATTGAAGTTGTTCAAATGGTCTTAGGTGGAAAAGTTAATAAAGACCTAGTATCTTTAATAGAAAAAGCTGGGGGTAAATCTATAGGTCTTTGTGGTATGGATGGTTCTCTACTTAAAGCTAAAAAAATTAATGACAATGTAGATTTAGGGTATGTTGGAGAAGTAACTACTGTAAATACTGATGTATTAAAAATAGCATTAGATGCTGACTATATACCTGTTGTAGGTAGTGTAGCATTAGGAGAAGATGATAATTGTGTATATAACATTAATGCTGATACATGTGCTGCTAAAATTGCATCTGCTTTAAAGGCAGAAAAATTAATTCTTTTAACTGATATTGCAGGGGTTATGAAAGATCCTAAAGATCCAGAAACATTAATTTCAACTCTTAGACTTCACCAAATTCCAAAATTAATTGCTGAAGGAGTTATAAAAGGTGGTATGATTCCTAAAATTGATTGTTGTGTTGAGTCTGTACGTATGGGTGTTGAAAGAGCTCATATAATAGATGGTAGAGTTCCTCATTCAATACTTTTAGAATTACTATCTCCAGAAGGTCTAAAAGGCCTTGGTACTATGATTTATTAGGAGGGTTAATATGAACAATTCTTTAATGAATACTTATGCTCCTCTATCTCCTATTATTGAAAAAGGTGATGGAGTAAAGCTTTTTGATACAACTGGTAAAGAATATATAGATTTTACAAGTGGTATAGGTGTTAATTGTCTTGGATATAATCATCCAGCATGGACTAAAGCTATAAATGAACAAGTAACTAAACTACAACACTGTTCTAATATTTTTTTAAATCCAGTTACAGTTGAACTTAGTAATAAACTAACAAGTATCGCCAAAATGGAAAATGTATTTTTTGCAAATTCAGGAGCTGAAGCTAACGAAGGAGCTATTAAAATTGCAAGAAAATATAGTTTTGATAAATATGGTGAAGGAAGATCAACTATCTTAACATTAAAGCAATCATTTCATGGAAGAACAATTACAACTTTAACTGCTACTGGACAAGATAAATTTCACAAGTATTTTATGCCATTTCCTAAGGGTTTTGATTATACTCCTGCTAATGATATAGAAGAACTAAAAAAACATTTAACTAATGATGTTTGTGCTGTTATGATGGAGGCTATTCAAGGTGAAGGTGGTGTTCATCCACTAGATAAAGCATTTGTTCAAGAAGTATGTTCTATATGTAAAGATAAAGATATACTTGTTATTTTTGATGAAGTTCAAGCTGGAATGGTTAGAACAGGTAAATTATTTGGATTTAATCACTTTGATGTTCAACCTGATATAGTTTCTTTAGCTAAAGGTTTAGGGGGTGGTCTCCCTATAGGTGCAGTACTTTGTAATAAGAAAACAAGTACTACATTAACTCCTGGCGATCATGGTTCAACATTTGGAGGTAACCCAGTAGTTTGTGCTGGTGCATTAGTAGTATTAGATGAATTATGTAATGAGAATAGCTATAACTCTGTAACTGAAAAAGGTAATCTTATAAAATCTAAACTTAATTCTGCTAATTTAGATAATGTAGTTGAAGTTAGAGGTTTAGGATTAATGCTTGGTATAGAAATTAAAGGTAGTTCAGCAGATATTCAACAAGCTGCCCTTGATAAAGGACTATTGGTATTAACAGCTGGCCCTAATGTAATTAGACTATTACCACCATTAGTTATAGATAATGAAAGCCTTAAGAAAGGTATTGATATACTTATAGATTTATTAAGCTAATATTACTTATGGGGGAATAATTATGAAAAAAGATCTATTAAAAATGGATGATTTATCCAAAGAGGAAATTTTAGATATATTAAATCTTGCCGATCAATTAAAATATGAATTAAAACACAATATACCTCATGAACATCTAAAAGGTAAAACTCTTGGAATGATATTTGAAAAAAGTTCTACAAGAACAAGGGTATCTTTTGAAACAGGTATGTATCAATTAGGTGGAAATGCATTATTTTTAAGTAGTAGAGATCTTCAAATAGGAAGAGGTGAACCAATTGAAGATACAGCTAGAGTTTTATCTAGATTTCTTCAAGGAATAATGATTAGAACATTTTCACAAGAAGAAGCTGAAAAATTAGCTAAGTACTCTTCTATTCCAATTATAAATGGATTAACGGATATAGAACATCCTTGTCAAGTTCTTGCAGACTTAATGACAATAAGAGAGTATAAAACAATTCTAGATGGATTAAATGTAGCTTATATTGGTGATGGACACAACATGTGTCATACATTAATAATAGGATGTCTTAAAGTTGGTATGAATTTATCTATAGCATGTCCAGAAAAATATATGCCTAAGGATGAATACATTAATAGAGGTCATGAATTAGCTGAAATTGAAGGTACTTCATTCAACATATATACTTCTCCTAAAGATGCAATAAAGAATGCAGATGTAGTAATTACAGATGTTTGGTTTAGTATGGGACAAGAAAAAGAAGCAGAAGAACGAAGAAACTCTTTTAAAGGATATCAAGTAAATCACAATCTTATGAGTCTTGCAAAAAGTAATGCTATATTGCTACATTGTTTACCTGCACATAGAGGTGAAGAAATATCTGCCGAAGTCTTAGAAGAACATGCTGATGAAATATTTGATGAATCTGAAAATAGGCTTCATGCTCAAAAGGCTATTTTAGTTAAACTAATGAAAAATAACTAAAAATTTTTATTAAGTTGTTTCTTTTTTAACGAATAAAAGTTATAATAAGTGTTAGTGGGTAAAAGATATATTACTTTTAACCTAAGATTAATTAATTTTTGGAGGTACGTCAAATGTTAGTTTCAGTTAAAGAAATGATGACTAAGGCTTTAGAAGGTAAGTATGCTGTTGGACAATTCAACATCAACAACTTAGAATGGACTAAAGCTATCTTATTAACAGCTCAAGAAAACAACTCACCAGTTATTTTAGGTGTTTCTGAAGGTGCTGGAAAATACATGGGTGGTTATGATGCTATAGTAGGAATGGTAAATGGATTAATCAAAGGATTAAACATAACAGTTCCTGTTGCTCTACACTTAGACCACGGTAGCTTTGATGGAGCTTACAAATGTATGGAAGCTGGATTCTCTTCAGTTATGTTCGATGGATCTCACTACTCAATAGAAGAAAACTTAGAAAAGAGTAAGCAAATAATTGCTGATGCTCACGCTAAGGGAATATCTGTTGAATGTGAAGTTGGTTCAATCGGTGGAGAAGAAGACGGTGTTGTAGGTTCTGGAGAAATAGCAGATCCTGCTGAATGTAAACAAATAGCTGATTTAGGTGTTGATATATTAGCTGCTGGTATCGGAAACATCCACGGAAAATACCCATCAAACTGGGCTGGATTAGATTTCGAAGCTTTAGCTAAGATTAAGGAAGCTGTTGGAGCTATGCCATTAGTTCTTCACGGTGGAACTGGAATTCCAGAAGAAATGATAAAGAAGGCTATATCTTTAGGAGTTTGCAAGATAAACGTTAATACTGAATGTCAATTATCATTTGCAGAAGCTACAAGAAAGTACATCGAAGCTGGTAAGGACTTAGAAGGAAAGGGATTTGACCCAAGAAAACTTCTTGCTCCAGGTTTTGAAGCTATTAAGGCTACTGTTAAAGAAAAAATGGAATTATTCGGATCAGTTAACAAGGCTTAATTTCATAAATAAAAAGATGTCTCATTTGAGACATCTTTTTATTTTTCTATATAATTCATAACATGCTTTATAACCATATTTATACTACCATCGCCATTACGTTGAATTTCAAACTTATCAGAATTCTTATAAGCCTCTTCATCAATATAAATATCTATTTCTTTATCTATTTTAAGCCTAACTCTCTTAAGCTTTTTTTCAACCCATGTTTTATCAACATGTACATTCTCTTCTAAGCCTTGTTCTTTAATGAATGTCTTAAATTCTTCCTTAACTTTTGGCTCTTTATTAAATAATTCTTCTGATATACTGTCTATATTTACTATATCACTATCTTTAAGTTTATCTTTAATAGTAGTTCTAATACTTTCTGCTTTGACCGCATCATTAGTACAATTTTGTCTTGTCCAGGTTTCTGTGGCTTTTAAGAATGCTTTAGTCATATCTCTTTCATTAGTTACAATGGTACATCCTAAAAAAGTATTCATAAAATAATTTGTGCCATACTCTTCTTCATCAGATTTTTTTTGCTTATCTAACACCATTAAGTTATAGTTTTCATCAGCTCTTATAGGCTTTATAAATGCTGC
>JAFADP010000135.1 GCA_023424785.1 Bacillota bacterium | reverse complement strand
GTGTATAGCACACACTATATGTAGACCATAAATTTCATTAAAAAGTAATCCACCCTTCATAGAAAAAACCTCTAAAACACATAATAAATTGGAAATAATATTATGTATTAGAGGATGTGTAGAAGGTGATTAATTTAATGAATAAACAAGATATTATTTTAATGTATATTAGAGATAAAAAATCAAAGAGATGTATATCCCGAGAAACTGGCTTCGCCAGGAAAACGGTTGATAAGTATATTAATGATTATGAAGCTAGTTTATTAGAACTAGGTATTGATGCTAATGATGAAATAAGACGTCAAGAACTAATAGAACAGCTTACAGATAAACCGAAATACAAATCATCTCCGAGAGTTAAAACAGTTGTAACAGATGCTTTAGTTAAACGCATTAAGTTTTATTTAGAAGAAAATAAAAGAAAAAGACTTACAGGTTTATCTAAGCAGCAAAAAAAGAAAAAGGATATTTATGAAGCATTAATAGCAGAAGGCTTTAATGTTAGTTATACAACAGTTTCACGTGTTATTAATAATATTGAACAAAAGGTTCAAGAAGCATACATAAAGCAAGAATATCTACCAGGAGACGTAGTTGAATTCGATTGGGGAAGTGTAAAAATATATACAGAAGGTGGTGTGCTTAGGGAATATCAAATGGCAGTTTTCACTGCGGCTTATAGCAACTTCCGTTGGGCGAAGCTATTTCCCAAACAAAATACACAATGTTTTTTAGAATCTCATAGTGATTTTTTTGAATATGCTAATGGATCATTTGCAAAAGTTGTCTATGATAATATGAGATTAGTAATAAAAAAATTTGTTGGTAGAAATGAAAAAGAGCCAACAGATGAATTATTAAAATTATCTTTATACTACAGATTTAATTTTAGATTTTGTAATATTAGATCTGGTAATGAAAAAGGTCATGTTGAAAGAAGTGTTGAAGTTGTTAGAAGAAAGGCTTTTGCTAATAAGGATGTATTTAGCTCACTTGATGAAGCTAATGACTATTTATTAAGTGTATGTGAAACACTTAATAAAACAAGAGCTTTTAATAAAGATAAATCACCTATTGAATTTTTTCAAGAAGAAAAGTGCAATTTACTTCCTACACTCGGAAAATATGAATGTGCAAGGTTAGAAATGCTTAGAGTAGATAAATATTCAACTATTGTTATTGATAGTTGTCACTACTCCGTTCCCGATAGGTTTGTAAATAAAGTATTAAAATGTAAAGTGTACTCTAATGATATAATAGTGTATTTTGATGAAGAAAAAGTTGCACACCATAAGAAAAATCCTGGATTGCATCAATGGGTTATTGATGTTAATCATTATCTGACTACTTTATTTAGAAAGCCGCATGCTTTAATAAATAGCTGTGCATTTAAACAAATAGACTCAAATATTGAGATTATATACAATTCATATTTTATAGGAAAGGAGAAAGATTTTATAGAACTATTAAAATTAATAGGTGAAGTTGGAATAGATAAAGTAGAAAAAAGTATAGAGATGATCAGAAAGATAACACCGACATCTATAACTATAGAAAAAATAAAATTTGTATGTCAACGTAATGAAGAAATAGATTATTATAAACAATATTTTAAAGACAATGATTCTAGTATTGTTAATAACTCTATAAATTTATTGAATAACTATACCGAGATGCTTTCTGAAAGAAAGGACGATATAGGATAGTGAAAGATCATGATAAAAAAATATTTCTTAAAGGTATCTATGAATATGCAGATTATCTTAAATTATCTACATTTAAAGGTGATATAGATACAGAAATTAAAAATGCATCAGAAATAGATTCAAGTTATGAAGAAGTAATTTATAAATTGCTTCAAAAGGAATATGATTATAGGCAAGAACAAGTTAGAAAAAATAGAATTCGTATTGCAAATTTTCCTTATAAAAGATATCTTGAGGAGCTTAATGTTAATGAGTTACCAATAGATGCTCAAAATAAATTAGGTATTTTAAGTACTCTAGACTTTATAGAAAATGGTCAAAATGTAATTTTGGCAGGAAACTGTGGCACAGGAAAAACGCATATTGCAATAGGTTTAGGAATAAAAGCGTGTCTTAGTGGATATAAAGTATTTTTTGCAACGGTTCCATTATTTATAACCCAACTGAAGGAGCTACGCTCGGCTAAGAGCCTACGATCATTCCAATCAAAATTAGAGAAATATGATTTAGTTATACTAGATGAATTTGGATATATTTCATCTGATAAGGAGGGTGCTGAACTTTTATTTACTAATTTATCAATTAGAACAGGAAGAAAGTCAACGATAATAACAACAAATCTATCGTTTGATAGGTGGGGGGAAGTATTTACCGACCCAGTCATGGCGGCAGCAATGACTGATAGAATTACATATAAATCATATATGGTAGATATGAATGGAGATTCTTATAGAATGAAGGAAACCAAAAAATGGCTAAAAGAATCATAAACTATGAGTAACTCAATTTACATTTTTACCATATTTTGATGGCTGACTTTTTAGTGGTTTTTTGGTTTCCATCGGATGTATAAAATACATTTAGAATATCTTAGAAATATAGGTCTTGATGTAGGAAAGCAGATCTTCATATTGAAAAATCCAAAATCTCATGAAAATTTACACAACCTTAAAGCTAGTTAAATAATAGCTTTAAGGTTGTTTTTTATAAAAATAATATTGAAATATATCAACAATTTTTAGCAATATCATTTTGTACGACTTCTTAAACTCTTGAAGTTTGGTATAAGGCTCTTTAAATTATTAAGAAATTTAGTAATTGTATATTGTTGTTCAAAATCAAGAGTAATGACAGTTCTTCCTAAAAGCTTCTTTTCAATATTTTTTACATATTTTTTCATCAATTTATCTAAATAAGAAGAAGATTTTAGTGTTATATTAAAATACTCCCTAGATATTTCATAATTCCCATAATTGTAATTAATTATTGCGTAGCTGAAAGTAAAGAACCAATTTTCACTTAGGTCTGAGTAATTAAATTCAGTATGCAAAAATTCCAATAGTTTATATGCTTCATCATATTGAAAGTTAACCAATCTTGAAAATGCTAATAGGGTAGTAAATAAGTAGTTATAATCGTATAGTATATAGATTTTTCTAACATATCTATAGCTGACGTTAAGTTATTTAATTGATAATAATATGCTCCATAAAGCCCACAAACATCACTATCTTCTTTATATATATTATAAAGTTGTTCAAGAGAATTTTTAAATTCTATAAATTTACTTGAGTCAAGATATAACTCTAAAGCATGTAATTTTTCTTTATAAAACTCTAATAAATTTATATCTTTTAAGTTATACATATTTCCACATGAAATAAAAAATTTTTTATCCACTTCATTTAATACAATTTCAGCTATTTCATTATTGCAATACTTATAAACTACAGGTGCTCTTTCACTCCAATTAAAATATTTATCAAAAAGAATGTAAACTTTTTTCGGAAAACAAAAGTAGCGGTTAATAAAATTCAGTAAAGCTTCTTCTATATAGTTAATATTTTCTAAATCATCATTAATATATCTATCTAATAACTTACTCCAGAGTTCAGTATTATTTCTCTCAAGGTGATTAAAATATAATTTCTTTACTTCACTAATAAATGATTGTGTATCAAAATTAGGTGTTTTTATATTATAGTTATTTAACAATATATCATAGTTAGTTAAGTTTTCATTACTTTTTAAATTAAGTTCTTCCATATCATAATTTGAAAAGTTTGTTTTATTATTGTTTTTAACGTAATCCATTGCTGCATCATAAGCTTTACGTAATCTCTGATATTCTTCAGGATTAGATTCGGGA
>JAFADP010000120.1 GCA_023424785.1 Bacillota bacterium | reverse complement strand
TAAATAATATTTCAACAATAAAAACCTTAGTTGGAGATGCCATTTCCGGGGAAATAAGCATAGATGGAAAGTTTGACTGGATATATATAAATATTGGTGGAGAAGAAACAGAAATGTTTATGAACTTAATTAAAGAGCATCTTAACTCAGATGGTCAATTACTTGTTTCAGGTCTTGTTGAATGGAGTTTTGATAAAATTAAAACTATGGTTGAAAGCTATGGATTTAACATGACTGAAAAATACCAAACTAATGAATGGTGTACAGCAATATTTTCTTTTAAATAGAAATAAGAGCTGTATCTGAATGATTTATAATTATTCAGATACAGCTCTTTATTTAATTATTTTATTGCTTCCTTTATATCATTTATTCTTGTTTCAACAGCTTTAAATCCTGTTCCCCCAACATACCAAGCTTGTGAATCTAAGTATATTATTTTATCATTTTTATATGCTTTAGTCTTTTTAACTAATTCATTTTCTACTATTTCCTTAGCAGTATTATTATCTGTTCCTGTTACTGCATTCTTATCTACTATGAATATATAATCAGGATTCTTTTCTAATACATATTCATAAGATATAGATTCTCCATGTTTAGAATCTCCTACATTAGCATCATTTATAGTAAATCCAAATTCATTATATAGCATATTAAATCTTGATTGTTCTCCAAACACACTTAATGAACTATCTGCTACAAATAGAAGTGATGCATCTACATTTAAACTTTCTACTTCTTCTTTAACTTCTGCAAGTTCTGATTTTACTGATTCTAACTTTTCATAAACTTCATCTTCTTTATCAAATATTTGACCTAATATAGTAGCACTCTCTTCAAGACTTCCTATGTAATCAAGTGAATCTCCTGCAAGATTTATTGTTGGTGCTATTGAAGATAAATCTTCATAATAATCAGCTTGTCTTCCTTCTATTATGATTAAATCTGGATTTAATTCATTTATAGCTTCTAAATCAAATTCTTTTAAACCACCTAAATCAACATACTTTTCATCTTTATATTCTTCTAAATATGTTGGTAGTCCTTGAGCAGGTAATGCTGCAACTTCTACACCTAAAGTATCTAATACATCAAGAGCACCATAATTTAATACAACCACTGTTTCTGGATTTTTCTTTACTTCTGTTTTTCCGCTTGAATGTTCTATAGTTATACTTTCTTCTATCTTTTCTGATTCTTGTGGCTTACTATTTAACTTAGTAAATGCAAAACCTCCAATTAATAGTATAATAATAATTGATACAATACTTACAACCTTTTTATTCATTTACTTCTCTTCCTTTCTTCTCACATTTTTCACATTTATTATTGCAATAATAAACACAAATTTTATTACCATGTATGTTTTTTATATCAAAATCTATTTCATAAATTTCTTCTAATAATTCCTTATTTATTACAAAGTCTGCCTCAGAAGCCTTTATAAGCTTTCCATGTTTCATAACAACTATATTATCTGAATAACATGATGCAAAATTAATATCATGCATTACAATTACTACAGTTTTATTTAATTCCCTAACTAAACTTTGAAGAACTTTCATCATTTCTACTGAATGTTTTATATCTAAGTTATTCAGAGGCTCGTCCAAAAATATATATTCAGTATTTTGAGCTATTACCATTGCTATAAAAGCTCTTTGTCTTTGACCTCCACTAAGCTCATCTAAATATCTATTTTTTATGTCATCTAATCCCATATAATTAATAGCTTCGGCTACATACTTATGGTCTTCTTCTTTAAGTCTTCCTTGACAGTATGGAAATCTCCCAAACTCTACAAGTTCCTTTATTGTAAGTCTAATATTTATATTATTAGCTTGCTTTAGTATAGCTATTTTCTTTGCTAACTCTTCTTTATTCCAATCTTCTAATTTTTTTCCCTCAATATAAACTTCTCCACCATCTTTTTGACCAACAGGAGTAAGCATTGTTAAAAGTGTACTTTTACCAGCTCCATTAGGTCCTATAAGAGAAGTTATCTTACCTTTTTCTATATTAAAGGAAACATTATCAACTACTGTCTTATCACCATATCTTTTTGTTATATTCTTAATTTCTATCATTATTTATTCTCCTTTAGTAATAAATATAGGAAATAAACTCCTCCAATAAAGTTTATAATTATGCTTACCTTTGTATTATAGTTTAATAATCTTTCTACTATAAACTGTCCTCCTACTAAAGCTATAGTGCTCATAAGTATTGAACAAGCTATAAGATACTTATGTTTATATGTATTAATGAATTCATAAGAAAGATTTACAACTAATATACCTAAAAATGTTATTGATCCAACTAAAGCAGTTGATATAGAAATCAATATGGACACTATTATTAAAAGCTTCTTTGATAATTTATCGTAATCTACTCCGAGACTTATAGAGTTATCTCTACCAAGATGCATTACATCTAACTTTTTAGTATCTTCATAAACAACCGCAAAAATTATTAAAATTATTATAATAACTATAAATAATATATCTGTATTAACATTATTAAATGATGCAAATAACTTTGCTTGTAATGTTTCATAGTCATTTGGATCTATAAGAACTTGCATAAAAGTTGATAAACTTTTAAAAAACGTACCAAATATAGTACCAACTAATAATAAAAAGTAAATATTAGTTTTTCCATCCTTAAGTAGTAACTTATATAATAAGGTACTTCCTCCAAGCATAAGTAATGTTGATAATAAGAAATTTATTCTTCCATCTGTCATTACTATACTAGATGCACCAAATACAAATACTACAAAGCTTTGTAAAAATCCATATAATGAATCTAAACCTAAGACACTTGGTGTGATTATTCTATTATTAGTTATAGTTTGAAATATTATAGAAGAATAAGCTATACTTCCACCTGTTATTATAATTGCAATAACCTTTGGTATTCTTCTAGACAAGTTATATCTATAATTATTTTCATTAAGTCCATATAATAAAAATACTGATACACACAAAAATGCTATTGCTCCAAGTATATATAACTTATTTTTATCATTTATGCTTTGTTTTTTAGCCTTCACTTTTTGCCCTCCTTAACACTAAGAATAGGAATATTCCACTACCTATTACTCCTACTGTTAAACTTATAGGAACTTCAAAAGGATATATAACTAATCTTCCAATAATATCACAGATTAAAACAAATACTCCTCCAAATAAAGCAGTAAGTCCTATATTTTCACTTAAGTTATCACCATTAAACATTGATATTATATTAGGAACTACAAGTCCTATAAATGGTATACTTCCAACAGTTATTACAACTAATGAAGATATTAATGAAACAATAATTACTCCAAGCTGTACTATTTTTTTATAACTTATTCCTAAATTTGCACTTATATCTTCTCCCATAGATACTATTGTAAATTTCTTAGCATACATAAAAGAAATTATAAGTAATGGTATTGTTAAAAATAATAATTCATAATTACCTCTTAATATAGTTGAAAAATCTCCCTGTAAAAATGAAGTCATATTTTGAACTAAGTTATTTTTATAAGCTAAATAATCTGTAATTGAACCTATTACATTTCCAACCATAATACCTACAAGTGGAACAAATACAACATTCTTAAATTTAACTCTATTAAGAATTCTCATAAATACTATTGTTCCAAGTACAGCAAATATTAATGATACTATCATCTTTTCTACTAAATTTACTGATGTAAATAATAACGTGGACACTAAAACACCAAGCTTTGCAGAATCAATTGTTGCTGCTGTAGTTGGAGATACAAATTTATTACTACTTATTTGTTGCATTATAACTCCTGCAATACTAAGTGCTATTCCTGAAATTACTATACTTAATAATCTTGGCACTCTACTTATAAAGAACACACTTATTTTATCTGTATTTCCTGAAATAAGATCATTTAATGTTATGCTATGTGCTCCAATAAACAAAGATACTATAGATAAAATTATTAATATAATAAACATATATCTCTTTCTCATACTTTTTCCTTTCCCTATTAACGTTTGATAATGATTAACTTATGATAATAATTATCACTATCTAATGAGAGTATATATGAGAATTAATATCATTGTCAATAAAAATTTTCTAAAATAAAAAAAACACTAGGTTTTATCCTAGTGTTCTAAACAATGTTTACGAGATAAGCCGTAAGCGGGGTTCTGTATTAAGCAATCATCTATCTAGACCTATTGTTGCCAATAGGTTCAAGCGACACACCCAGAGGCGGAGCGGGCCACTCCTTAATTGCCTCTCTATTCGGTCTTGCTCCAGGTGGGGTTTACATAGCCGTGAAGTCGCCATCACGCTGGTGAGCTCTTACCTCGCCTTTCCACCCTTGCCTAAGAAACTTAGGCGGTATATCTCTGTTGCACTATCCTTCAAGTCGCCTTGACTGGACGTTATCCAGCACCCTGCCCTATGGAGCCCCGACTTTCCTCTCCTAGCTCTAAGCTAGCAGCGATTGCATGTCTTACTCGCAAAGCTAATGATAACATAATAAATTGTTTATTACAAGGAATTATTTAATTTTTATTAATAAAATATTTTGTCAATTGTGGATTTTTTAACATATTCTTATGGAACAAATATAAATAGAAGTAATAATAATATTATTACAATGAATCCGTAAAGACCAACTCCACATAGTAACATAGTTATAAAAACACCACATAAAGCTATAAGCTTTCCTGGACTTATAAATAGAAATATAGGGCAACTTCTCCATCTTTTAAATCCTTTATTATAAAAGCGTTCACAGTTTTCTCTTATATTATCAAAAGGATTGTTATACTTCTTACTAATCGATAATCCCACCTTAACAATTTTTATAACATATAATATAATATATATGAAAAGCTTAAAAGATAATTGAAAGGGGAAAGCATATGAAAAAATATTTAGCATTATTTATTGCTTTATCTTTTGTACTTATGGGGTGTAATAGTACAAAAGAAAACCAATCTTTAAAAGAAAGTTCTACTATGAATAAAAGTGAACTTAAAGAAAATAATAACAAAGGTGCAAGTCTTGATATAACAAATATAAATGAAAATAATATTTCAAATTTAAGTTTATCTGAAGATAATATCTCTATTTCTATAGATGGAATACCAATATCATTCTCTTATCCTATATACTTAGAAAAAAATAGATACTATATCCCACTAAATGAAGTTGTTAAAAATTTAAATGGTACCTTAATAAAAGAAAATAATATTTTAACTATGAGTTTAAATAATGAATCTTATGTATTCGATTTAGATGATAATGTTGTAAATTCAAATATTAAATTAAAAAAAGACTTAATTAATAATAATAATTTATATTATATAAGCTTTTCTGATTTATCTAATATATTAAACTTATATACTAGATGGGATAAAGATAATAAAACAATAATATGTAAATCAAATGATTCAACTTTTAACAACGTCGAAAAATATACTCCTAAAATAAGTACTGTAGGTTATATTAGAATTGAAGATGTTGCTTTATCTACTCAAGGTTATGATAAAGAATTTTTAGAGAAATTAAGAATAATAGGGAAGTTCTTAGATGCTAAAAACATTCCTTATCATATTGCATGGATTCCAAGATACGTTTGTCCTTCAAGTAATATAGATGTAGACCCTATGACATTAAATGATTTCTCTAATGCTGAACTTGTATATACATTAGATTTTTTAATTAACAACTCTGGTATAATAGGACTTCATGGATATACTCATCAAAATGGAAATGAGGAGTCTGCTATTGGTACTGAATTTGGATATAATGTACCTTCTACAGAAAACTTCAGACAAAAAATAGAAAAAGCTATAAGTACTGCTGAATACTTAGATATTCCAATAGAGTTTTTTGAAGCTCCACATTATGAAATTACAGCTGAACAAAATAAAATTGCTGAAGAATACTTCAAAATACTTTATTATCCATTTAAAGATAATGGTATAGAAAATGTTGACTTAACAAAGCCACAGTTAAGTCCATATAATAATTCTTCATATTATATTTCTACACCATTAGATTATATACCTGAAAATAATATTGATGGAGCTATAAATAACTTATATAATGCAAATACAAATAATATGGGAAGTATATTTTTTCATCCGAGATTAGATTTCTCATTTATAGAATTAGGAGAGAAAAATAATATACCTACTTATGAATATAAAGATAACTCACCTTTAAAAAGAGTAATAGATGCTCTTCAACAAAAAGGGTTTACTATATCTAAAGTAACTGATATATAATTTTTTATAAAAAATCGTAATTCAAAGAAATATACTTACTTCTCTGAATTACGATATTTTATTGCATATTATAAGAACTCATATGGATCTTTACTTACTTTTGAATGTATAAATTCTATATTTTCAAGTTTATTTTCTATAGATTTCATTACTTCTAAAAATACTATCCATTCTGTTTTAAAATGACCTGGATCTATTATTGTTA
>JAFADP010000105.1 GCA_023424785.1 Bacillota bacterium | reverse complement strand
TAAGATGGATAGAAAATGAAGACTTAAATGTAGATACTTTAAATCTTACATCAGATACTAAGAAGGTAAAAGATTTAAGAGATAGAAATCTATTAATATTCCAAAATGATTGGGGAATAAGTTGGGCTTTAGATCATAATAAGGGGATTATATTATCTGGTGTTGGAAAAAGTGAATAAAATGACTAATGTCATTTTATTCACTAAATTTATTTATAAAATTAAGAATTAAAAGTAAAAAAGTTGATAATATAAATTAAGTATTTTATAATAAATTTATTACAAAAATGAATATATTTATTTATATTTGTAAAATTATGCTAAGGGGGATTTAATATGAGTAATGATAATATTAAGTTATATGAAGTTATAAATGCTTTAAAGAATAAGTGGAAAATAATAGTAACAATTACTTTGTTATCTGTAGCAGCTACTGTAATACTAAATTTTTTTATAATTAAACCGAAATATCAAGCATATACAAAATTGTTTTTAGGAAAAGAACAAAGCGATAACCAAATAGAAGCATATAATAACAGTGATGTACAGATGTATCAGAAACTATTAAAGACATATGTAGATATTATAAAAACTAATGACTTAATTGATTCAGCATGTAAATCAAATAATATAAAAATTAGCTCTCAATCAGTATTAAGCAACTTAACAGTATCATCTACAAGTGATACTCAAATATTAACCATACAATACAAGGATACCAATAAAGAGAGAGCTAGAGATGTTATAAAAGCTATTACAGAAGAGTTTATAGATAAGTCTACAGAATATTTCAATGCTTCAGTTAAGGTTGTGGAAACAGTAAAGTTACCACAAAATCCTGTAAGCCCTAATAAAAAAGTAAATGTTATTATAGGGTTTTTACTAGGACTTATTATGGGAGTATCAGTAGTATTAGTAATTTCTTTATTTGACAATACCTTTAAAGATAAAGAGGAAGTAGAGATGATACTAGGATTACCTGTAATAGGAACAATACCTAAAGAGCAAAATGGGGGAGTAAAATGTTAATAACTAAAATAAATCCAAAATCTATATCAGCAGAAGCATATAGAAGATTAAGAACGAATATTCAATATTCATCTATAGATAAAAAGATAAAAACTATTTTAATAACAAGTGCAGAACCAGCAGCAGGAAAGTCAACTACAGCTGCTAATTTAGCAATAACATTTTCTGAAGATAATAAAAAAGTATTACTAATTGATTGTGATCTTAGAAAACCATCATTACATAGACAATTTAAGTTATCTAACGTTGTTGGATTAACAGATGTTTTAGTTGGAAAAGAAAAGTTTGAAGATACGGTTAATAATTATAGTGCAAATCTTAACATACTAACATCTGGTAAAATACCGCCAAATCCATCTGAAATATTAGGATCTAATAATATGATGGAGTTACTAAATCAGCTTAGAAAATATTATGATATTATTATTATAGATACAGCACCATTACAAGCAGTAACTGATGGACAAATATTAGCAACTAAGACTGATGGAACAATTTTATTAATAAAAGCAGAGTCAACAAGAAAAGACTTAGCTATTGAAGCTAAAAAATCTTTAGATAAGATAGGAGCAAATATATTAGGAGTAGTTTTTAATTCTGTGAATATAAGTAAAAATAATCACTATGGTTATTATAGTTATTATGGAAGTGATGTTTAGTAAGGAGAAGATTAATGATTGATATACACTCACATATATTACCTAAAATAGATGATGGTTCGACTGATATAAATACCACCATACAGATGATAAGAAATGCAGAAAAGCAGGGTACAACAAGTTTAGTAGCAACCCCTCACTTTTGTATAGGATATGGAGAAACTGAATATTTAAAAGTTAAAAGTATGGTTGCTGAGTTAAAAAGGATAGTAGAGAATGAAGAAATAAATATAGAATTATTTCATGGTCAAGAAGTATACTATACAGAAAATATTGTAGAGCTATATAAGGAAGGTATCATTGGAACTATAAATGATACTAAATATATGCTTATAGAATTACCATTAAAAGAATTTGATATTTTAGATATATTAAATGAACTTTATGAAATAAAAATTAGAGGGATAGTTCCTATTTTAGCACATCCAGAAAGATATAGACCATTTATTCATAATCAACTACTTATTAATGAGTTTATCAGAGAAGAATTTCTATTTCAAGTAAATTCTGGGAGTTTGACTGGTCAATTTGGTAAAAGTGTAAAAAAGACTGCAGAGATATTTGTTAAAAATAATATATATAATTTTATAGGATCAGATGCACATAATATTACCAATAGGTTGACAGGAGTAAGTGAAGGAAGATTATGCGCAATAAAGAAGAATGATTTATATGAGAATTTTTTTGAAGAGAGTTCAATAAAAATGTTAAATAATCAAGATGTTATATTTCAAGGAGAAACTTTAATAAAAAGAAAATTTATTGATTTTTTTAAGAAATAATGACTAGTAGATTATAAATTATGATGATTATAAAATAAAGAAAAGGGATTAGTTTATGAATGCACAAGATATGGTCAAATTATTGATATTGTTCTCTTTAATATTTTTTACAAATAAGATGTTAATAAATGACAAAAATAAATATTTAAATATAATATTAATAATTATATCCATAACTATCTTTGGGTGGATAGTTGTAACATTAAGATATAATGAGATTATTTTAGGAACATTACAATATGTATATATACAGCTACCAGTTTTAATACTTGGTTTTATATTTATAAGTGTCTTTAGTTTGAAAACATTTAAGATTGCAATTGATGAGATATTTTTAATTATAATAATATCACACTCATTAATCACTTTATATTTAACTGATAAAATAGAAAATCATGTGAAATTTTACTCATTATTATTTACGTATATTGGAATGCTATTTATTGCTTTAATTTTAAAAAGCATAAGAAGAACATATAATTATATAAAAATTTTAGAAATTATAAACTATGTAGCTATAGTTAACTTTGGGTTATCTATATTACAGTACTTAACAGGAAAAAAGCTTTTATTAGGTGTATTTAACAAAGGTATATATACAATTTTTAGTGAAAGTTCTGTTATGGCTAAAAGAGTTGTGGGATTTGCAGGAACTAATAATGCTGCAGGAGCTTTTTCAGCTATGATATTAGCTATAACTTTATATAACTATTTAAGAACTAAGAAAAAGGTAGCATTATTAGGAATATTATCTTCATTATTTTACTCTGCACTTACATTAACAAGAATTGGTTATTTGGCTATAGGAATAGAATTTATTATATTTTTTGTTATGTTTAATTGGAATAGTAGAAAAGAATTAGTTAATAGGGTAGCAGTTACAGTGACTGGATTAATATTTATAATTTTGACTATTCTATTATTTGGAAGTGATATTTATAATAAATTATTTGTTCAAAGGGGAAATACTCAACAGTATAGATTTGAACAATATGAGTTTGTAAGTGAGAATATAATTCCTAATAATACTTTTTTTAATGGAATAGGATTAGGGCAATATAGAAATTATTCATTTAATACGCTTGCATATTCAGATATAGATATGCATTCTCAATATATTAATATTCTTGTTGAACAAGGATTATTTATAACAATAATATTCATATTACTTAATATATGTGTACTTATTAAAGCCTTAAAAAAGGCTAATTCTATATTAGAAAAAGCTTGTGTAATATCATTGTTTGTAGCAAATTTAATTTGTTGTAATTTTAACCCTAATCAAGATTATCATGTGAATAACTTTATGTATTATTTGTTAATATATTGTTTTATATATAAAGATGATGAGGTATTAAAAGACAATGGGGAACTTGGAGTGGAGAGTAGTGATGGATAGAGAGATTGATATGGATAATATACCAAAGATTGTACATTACTGTTGGTTTGGAGGAAAAGAAAAACCAGAACTTGTAAAAAGGTGTATAGACACATGGAGGGGAAAGTTACCAGATTATAAAATAATAGAGTGGAATGAAAAAAATTTCGATATAAATTCAAGCGATTTTTCTAGACAAGCTTATAAAAATAAAAAATGGGCTTTTGTAGCAGATTATTGTAGATTAAATGTTTTATATAATAATGGGGGAATATATCTTGATACTGATATGGAAGTTATAAAGAATTTGGATATATTTCTTAATAATGTGGCGTTTGCAGGAATAGAATTTGCAAATGGAAATATTCCAGAAATAAATGCAGCTATTTGGGGATGTAAGAAAGGCGATAAATTTGTAGAGAAGTTAATAAATTATTATGATAGCTTAGATTTTAATGAATATGCTGAAGATTTATTTAAGTTAGCTATTCCTAAAGTAATAACTACATTAGCAAAAGAAGATGGATATATAGGAAGTAAGTTTCCAGAGAAACTAAGCAATGGAACCGTTATATATGCTAAGGAGTATTTTTATCCTAAAAATAAATCATGGGAAATTCCAACTTTAACTGAAAATACATATACTATACATCATTATGAAGGATCATGGAAAAGTCCTATATTAATTTACCGAACAAAGCTTAAACATATTTTAATTAATATATTTGGATATGAGAGAGTTAATTCTTTAGTGAGAAAATTTAAGAAGAAGTAGTATATTTTAGAGGTGAAGTGATGGTCAGTATAATAATGCCAGTATATAATGTGGCAGAGTATATAAGGGAATGTTTAGAGAGTATATTAAATCAAACATATAATGATATAGAGATTATAGCTATAGATGATGGTTCAAGTGATGAAAGCGTTAAGATATTAGAAGATTATAATGAAAAA
>JAFADP010000023.1 GCA_023424785.1 Bacillota bacterium | reverse complement strand
AAATATAGTTTTAATAAGTATGTATTATCAATAGACCATGTACAGGGAGATCCATTTGCTTCCCCATCAAGAGTAAGAATTATTATAAATCAAAATGTTGCAAATTTTCCAAAGGAATTATTTAATGAAGATTTTAGTAGAATAGCAACTCAGGATTTTTTAACAAGAATATTTAATAGAAATATAAATAATTTTAGTGGGAAAATATTTGGATCAGGAAAAAGCGGGTTAATATCAATAAGTAAATGTCCACAGGAAATATTAGATAGAACTTCTATAATAATAAATGAAAAATTTATAGAAGTAAGAATAGAAATTGGATTTCCGGCAAGAGGAAGAAGTGTTCTTGCTAAAGAGTTAGAAAAAATATTATATGAGTTTTTACCTAAGATAGTAGAAGCATCATTAATATATGATAATATAGATAAATCTAAATTAATAGATCAAGTAAAATTAGTAGAAGATCAAGTATACATAAGAAATGAGCTAATAAAAAGAAATTTAGTTGCCTTTGTGGGTAATGAGTCTATCTTACCAAGAGAAAGTGGAGTTTCATCAAAACCATTAAAGAATGGAATTAAATTTTATTCTCCTAAAAGTCTAGAGGTAGAAATAAATTTACCTAATAAGGGGAAAATAGTTGGAATGGGAATGCCAAAGGGTATAACTGTTATTGTAGGCGGAGGATATCATGGTAAGTCTACATTATTAAGAGCTTTGGAACTTGGAGTATATAATCATATTAAAGGTGATGGAAGAGAATATGTAATAACTGATTCTACTGCTTTAAAGGTTAGAGCTGAGGATGGCAGAGTAATTCATGGAGATGATATTTCATTATTTATAGATAATTTACCTAATAAAAAGGATACAAAAAAATTCTATAGTGATAATGCAAGTGGAAGTACATCTCAAGCTGCTAACATAATTGAAGGAATTGAATGTGGCTCAAAAGTACTTTTAATAGACGAAGATACATCAGCTACTAATTTTATGATTAGGGATGATGTAATGCAAAAATTAGTATCTAAGGATAAAGAACCAATAACACCATTTATTGAAGTTGTTAGAGATTTATATACTAAAAAAGGTATATCAACAATTATAGTAGTTGGAAGTTCTGGTGATTATTTTGATATTGCGGATAAAGTAATACAAATGGATTCATATGAACCAAAGGATGTAACAAAAGAAGCTAAAGAACTTAGTACTGGTAAAATATTAAGTAGAGTTAATAAAAGAGATTTAGATATAAATATAGACTTTAACAGAATTATTAAAAAAGGTAGTATTGAAAAAGGACCAAAGGGAGTAAAAATTAAAGCATTAGGAACTGATGGTTTAAGTATAAATAAAGAAAATATAGATTTAAAATCAGTGGAGCAAATAGTAGATATAGAGCAAGTTAAAGCTATAGGAGATATTATAAAGTTAGCAGATGAGAAAATAATTGATGGTAAAACTCCATTAAGTGTTATATTGCAAAAATTAGATGAGTATATTAAAAATAATGGATTAGTAAATATAAATAATATTAAAGGTGGAGTAGGGTGCTTAGCTATTCCAAGAACCCAAGAGATAGCATGTGCTATAAATAGATATAGAAAATTAAAGCTATAAAAATTAATTGTTAAACTTCTTAAGTATTTTTGTTTGTAAATTAAGTTGTAACTGTGAAACAGTTGCAACTATTTTTATTTAAATAAGTATTTGTATATATATTATCAAACTTGTATAAAATAAGAAAAAATATATAGGAAGTATGTGAAATGAATAAGAAAAATATAATTATGTATCTACTAATAGCAAATTTAACTTTAATATTTATATACATATTAGATAAGTTTAATATTGTTCATAATATATTTAATACATTTATAGATGTTATTATTAATCCTATTATATTTGGAACATTTTTATTTTATCTATTAAAGCCAATTAATAATTTTTTTATAAAACACAATATTAAGAAATCTATATCTTCAGTAATAACGATATTAATATCATTAATAATAATATTGGGATGTATGATGATTTTACAAAAATATATGTTACACCAAGTCAATAATATAAGAATGATGGTAGATACTATTATAAGTAATAAAGAAGCTTATCTTAAAGTTATAAATAAATTTGGTGAGAAAAATATAAATTCTGTATATAAATATTTATTAAGTTTAGTTACAAATTATTTTACAAAATTATTTTCTAGTGCAAGAGTTTTGATAAATAGAGGAATGATACTATTTTCAAATATTTTATTAGTATTTTTATTAGCATTTTTCTTTTTAAAAGATGGAGATAAATTAAAGAATAGTGTGCTAGATAAAGTTCCTAATAAGTACAAGAAATTCACTAAGGAAGTACTTAGCAATGGAGATACAGTATTATCAACTTATATAATAGGTCAAGCAACTGTAGCATTAGCATTGGCTACTATGATATTTATAGGGTATTTAATAATAGATATGCCAAGTGCTTTTTTATTATCAATTATAACATTTATATTAGCATTTATTCCTTTTGTAGGTTTTTTTATATCATTAATTATTCCTTATATAGTTGCTATAACAATGGGATTTACAATGATTTTAAAACTAACAATATTAGTAATAATAGCTCAAACATTAAAAGGAAGAATTGTAGTTCCATTTATAATGGGAAAAAGAATGAAAATTCATCCCATAACAGATATATTTTTAGTAGTTTGTGCAGCATCTATAGGTGGGACTTTAGCAGCTTTTTGTATTGTACCAGTATATTCCTTATTAAAAACAGTTTATGGTATATATTTAAAGGATAAGAAATATATTACAAACAATGTTGATAAGGAAAGAAAGGTATAGTAATATAAGAATAAAATAATAACTTTAAGGGGATGTAAGAATGAACTTTCATGACAATTTAAAGAATGCTAAAAGAATAGTAGTTAAAGTAGGAACATCAACGTTAACTTATAATAATGGAAATATTAATCTAACTAGAATAGAAAGATTAGTAAGAGTATTATCTGACATGCTTAATTCAGGAAAAGAAGTAGTACTTGTTTCTTCAGGTGCTATTGGTGTTGGTGTGAATAAGCTTAAGTTGAAAGAAAAGCCCCAAAGTATAAGAGAAAAACAAGCTGTTGCATCAGTAGGACAATGTGAGTTAATGCATATATATAGTAAATTTTTTGGAGAGTATAGTCATATAGTTGGTCAAGTGTTACTTACTAGAGATGTTGTAGAAGATGATCATATAAGAGAGAATGTATGCAATACATTTGAAACATTACTAGAACATAAAATAGTACCAATTGTTAACGAAAATGATACAGTAGCTATTGATGAAATAGAGAATATAGTTAGATTTGGAGATAATGATAATTTATCTGCTATAGTATCAACATTAGTAGATGCAGATTTATTAATAATTTTATCTGATATAGATGGTTTCTATGATGATAATCCAAGAACTAATAATAATGCAAAACTATTAAAGGTTGTAGAAGAAATAACTTCAGAATTAGAAGATTGTGCAGGTGGAGCAGGCACAAGTTTAGGTACAGGTGGAATGATTACTAAGCTTAAGGCTGCAAAAAAAGTAAACGAAGTAGGTATTGATATGATACTGGCAAATGGAGAAAATCCTAGTATATTATTAGATATAATTAAAGGTAATGAAATAGGGACTTTATTTGTGGGAAAGAAATAAAGCGGGAGGTTAAGTAAGAAATGAATGAATTAGTTTTAAAAGGTCAAAGAGCTAAAGAAGCAAGCCGTGTTTTAATGAATGCATCAACTACAGAGAAAAATAATGCATTATCAAAAATGGCCGAAGCATTATTAAAAAATTCTAATATTATAATATCTGAGAATAAAAAAGATATAGATAATGCCATAGAAAAAGGAATATCAACAGCAATGCTAGATAGATTATCTTTAGATGAAAAAAGAATTAAAGATATGGCAAATGGGCTAATAGAAGTAGTATCACTATCAGATCCTATTGGAGAAGTAACAGGAATGTGGAAAAGACCAAATGGTCTTCAAATAGGTAAGCAAAGAGTTCCACTTGGTGTTATAGGAATAATATATGAGGCAAGACCAAATGTTACTTGTGATGCAGCAGGGCTTTGTTTGAAGGCTGGAAATGTAGTTATATTAAGAGGTGGTAGCGAAGCAATAAACTCCAATATTGCCATAGTAAAGGCTTTAAGAGAAGGAGTAAAAGAAGCAGGTCTTCCAGAGGATTCTATACAATTAATAGAAGATACAAGCAGAGAAGTTGCTACTGAAATGATGAGGCTAAAAGAATATATTGATGTTCTTATTCCAAGAGGAGGAGCAGGGCTTATAAAGGCAGTTGTGGAAAATGCAACAGTTCCTGTAATAGAAACAGGTACTGGAAACTGTCATGTTTATGTAGATAGTGAAGCAGATTTAGAAATGGCAAAAAATATTGTTATTAATGCAAAGACAAGTAGACCATCTGTATGCAATGCAGAGGAAAAGCTACTTATTAATGAAAAAATAGCAAAGGAATTTTTACCAATTATTACTTTAGCATTAAAAGAAAAAAATGTTGAAGTAAGAGGAGATGAAAAAGTTCTTGAAATAGTAAGTGATGTATCAAAGGCAACAGAAGATGACTGGGCAAGAGAATATCTTGATTATATTATTGGAATAAAGATAGTAAAAGATGTAGATGAAGCTATTGATCATATAAATAAATATGGAACAGGACATTCAGAGGCTATAATTACAAATAGCTATGAAAACTCTCAAAGATTTCTTCAAAGGGTTGATGCAGCAGCGGTTTACGTAAATGCATCTACTAGATTTACAGATGGCTCAGAGTTTGGATTTGGAGCAGAGATAGGAATAAGTACTCAGAAACTTCATGCAAGAGGGCCAATGGGGTTAACTGAATTAACAACTAATAAATATATAATTTATGGAAATGGGCAAATAAGATAATATATAGTATACAGGAATGTTTTAATGCATTCCTGTGTTTTAATATGGAGAAAGTTTTAGTTAAGTGGAAATATCTCATATTAAAATGAAATTAGTAAATAACTAATTATAAGAATGCTAAAGCTATAAGTAGGAGTTGATATTATGGATATATTTACAATAGGACATTCTAATTATAGCACGGAAAGATTTTTGCATATGCTTAGGTATTTTAATATTGATTGCGTTGTAGATATTAGAGGAACACCATATTCCAGTTATAATGTACAATTTGATAAAGAAGCATTAAAATATACTTTAAATAAAGAAGGTTTTATTTATATTTATATGGCAAAAGAATTTGCAGCTAAAAGAGATAATAAAATTTCATATAATAGTGAAGGATATTCAGACTTTGAGAAGGTTATTAATGAAGAAGATTTTATTAATGGAATTAAGAGGCTAAAAGATGGCTGTATGAAAGGATATAGAATAGTTCTATTAGGAGCTATGCAAGATCCTATAAGATGTCATAGATGTATCTTACTTGGAAGAGAATTAATAAAAAATGGATTTAATTTAAGGCATATTTTAGATAATTATTCTTTAGCAACTCAGGAAGACATGGAAAAGCACTTATTAGAAAAGTATTATCCTAATAGAAGTCAAATAACCATAGATCATTTATTAGGAGAGGGAATGTCAGAAGAAGATATGATAAGAGATGCTTACAGATTGGCTAATAAAGAAATTGGATATAGAGTAGAGAAATTAGAAAAGAGATAATAAAAAAACGAGGTTATTCCTCGTTTTTTTATTCTATTAGTATTTTGTTAGACGTATTAATTTTATTATTATCTTTTTCTAATACAATTTTTAATTGGCCATCATTAAATGAAGCCCTAATAGAATCTTTATTTATATTATCTAAATAAAAACTTCTAGAAAAACTACCATAGCTTCTCTCTCTTCTTATAAAGTTATCTTTTTCTTCATTAATTTCATTAACTCTCTTAGCAGAAATAATTAAGGTATTATCTTTGTATTCAAGATTGATATCTTCTTTCTTAACACCAGGTAAGTCAGCTTCAACTATATATTCAGTATCATTTTCTTTGATATCTGTATTAAAGTTGTTTACGCTAGCAAGAGGAGTAAAGAAATCATCATTAAAGAAACCAGTAACAAAGTCATCAAATGAATTACCAACAGTTTTAACTCCATTTCTCTTAAAAGGTACTAATCCGAACATATAAATCACTCCTTGAATAATTTTTTTTTATTTCTTTTTACAATTATTATTATAAACGAAAGTCAAAGAAAGTCAAAGTAAAATTAGACTCAATATTATTTATAGTAATTTAAATTATATTAATATTAATTATTACATTGAGATTACTATAAATTTCTTTTAATATTTACTGTTTACAATAAATTATAGAGTTTTTTGTTATAATAAATATGATAAATTAAGGAAGGTAAATAAGAGAATGAACAATAATTATACATTAATAACTGGGGGAACAGAAGGTATAGGCATAGAACTTGCAAAATTATTTGCAGGTGATAAAAATAATTTAATTTTAGTAGCAAGAAGTAATGATAAGTTAGTAGATACAAAGAGATACATAGAAGAAAAGTATAATGTAAAAGTAGAGATACTATCAGTAGATTTATCTGTGGATAATTCCTATAAAGAGGTTATAGATTTTGTGGATGAAAAAAATCTAGTTGTGGATAATTTAATTAACAATGCTGGAATAGGATCTTTTGGATATTTTCACGAAGAAGATGAAGGTTTTGAAGATAAAATAATAGGGATAAATATTATAACATTAACTAAGCTAACAAAACACTTTTTATCAAAAATGATTAAAAAAAAATCTGGTGCTATTTTAAATGTTGCATCTACAGCCGGTTTTGTGGGAGGACCTAAAATGGCATTATATTATTCAACTAAGGCTTATGTTTTATCATTAACAGAAGCTATTCATGATGAAGCAAAAGAATTTGGAGTTAATGTAAGTTGCTTATGTCCAGGACCAGTGGATACTTTTTTTCAAAAAAAATCTGGTATTAAAAAATCAGAAAGTGCTAAAAAGTATCTTATGAGTGCAGAAGATGTAGCTAAGGAAGGATATATAAGATTTTTAAAAGGAAAGGCAATTATTGTACCAGGATTTAAAAATAAATTAATTGTTTTTGGAAATAAATTAATTCCAAGATCATTAAGTAGAAAAATAGTTAAAAATACAAATAGGGGATAGTGATATGAGTGAAATTTTTAAGGGATATACTTTAGTATCTGATATGGATGGCACTTTAATAAATAGTAAAAAAGAAATCTCAAAAGAAAATTTGGATGCTATAAGATATTTTATTGATAATGGTGGTAAGTTTACAGTTGCTACAGGGAGAATGGAGGCATCTGTAAGATGCTTTTTAGATAAATTAGATCTTAATTTACCAGCAATACTTCATAATGGAGGTAAAATATATGATTATTCAAATGAGAATACCATATATGAATATTTTATAGAAGAAGAAAGAAAAGAATGTATTAAAAAAGTGTTTGAAACTAGACCTGATATAGGAATAGAGATATTTTGTGATGAAGTAGTATATGTTTATAGAGAGTGTAAATATACAAAAAGATATAATAAGTATTCTTATGATGTAGTATACAATGTACCTGACTATGTATGGAATAAAGCATGGGTAAAGGTATTATTAATAGGAGATGAAGATGTACTTGATTTATTTGAAGTTGAGTATAGAGATAAGTATGACAAAGGACAATGTGTAAGAAGTGGAGCTAATTATTTAGATGTTATAGGAAATGGGACAAGCAAGGGGAATAGTTTATCTAAGTTAGTTGAATTATATAAATTAGATAGTGAAAAGTTAATATCAGTTGGAGATAATATGAATGATTTAGAAATGATACAAATGTCTAAGTTTGGATTTATATTAAAGAATGCTAATAGAAGAGTAATTGAAAGTGCAGATTTAATAGCACCATCAAATGATGATAATCCAATAGAATATATAATTAAATATGTAGAGAAAAAAATAAGTAGATAGAATTAATTAGT
>JAFADP010000016.1 GCA_023424785.1 Bacillota bacterium | reverse complement strand
TGGTACATCCTAAAAAAGTATTCATAAAATAATTTGTGCCATACTCTTCTTCATCAGATTTTTTTTGCTTATCTAACACCATTAAGTTATAGTTTTCATCAGCTCTTATAGGCTTTATAAATGCTGCTTTCTGTATTTTTTGACCACTACTTGGTAAACCTGCTGATTGAGGAACTATACCTATTCCTATTTTTTCATCTATAAAATCTACTTGATGAGTAAAATTCTTTATATAATCCATCTTTAATATTCCAATCATAGGCCCCTTATCTGTTGTTAATGAAACAATAAGTAAATCACAAGAAGGTATATTAGTATTTCCCTTCATTATTGTGAATAGCTGTCTTGAAAGTTCTTTTGATAATTCTATTATATCTTTATCAATACCATTTAAATGGTCTTGTACTATTTCTTTAACTATGTTTCTTTCGCTATTAAACTTTGCATATTTTAATTCTTCATCTTTTAAACATTTTTCTATATGCTTATATACGAATTTATATGTATCATCATTTAGATTTAGTGTATATTCATTTAAAATAGGTTCTCCACCATTATTATCTAATATATGTATTATAGCTTCATTGATATTTATATCATTTATATAATCCATTCTTTCCACCCTCCTAGACGTCTAATTATACTTTTAGACAACTGCTTGTGCAATATTAGTAGCATGGTCTCCTATTCTTTCTAAATTACTAATTAAATCTAAGTATATTGTACTTGCACTAGCAGTACACACTTTTTCATTTAATCTAATTATATTATTTTCTCTTAAAAGTTTTTCATATGCATCAATTTCTTCTTCTATTGGTTTTATATTCTTTCCACCATCTAAATCTTTATTTTCATAGCTATTTACTGCTATTTGCATAGCTTCTAATACCTTATTATACATATTTAAAACTTCATCTTTAGCTTGTGGTGCTATGTTTATATTATTATCTATTTTTTCTGTAGCAAGCTCCACTATATTTTTTGCATGATCTCCTATTCTCTCAAAGTCATTTATAACATGAAAACTTGCACTTAATATTTCGCTATCTCTTTCAGGTAACTCATATGAAGAAATTTGTACTAAATAATTAGTTATTTCCTTCTCTAAAGTATTTAATATTTCTTCATTCTTATAGACTTGCTTTATTTTTTCTTTATCATTTTCTAAGAAAGACATCATTGAAAGTTCTAAGTTTTCCTTTGCAAGTTGTCCCATTCTTAAAGTTTCCTTAAATACTTGATTTATTGCCACTACTGGTTTATCTAATAACTTTTTATCTAAGTATAAAGGTCCATCCATTTCTACAACATCTTCACCTTTTATTATCTTATTAACAATTGCTACTATAATATTTGAGAATGGAAGTAAAACTAATGTTGTTGCTACATTAAATATAGTATGAGCATTTGCAATTTGCTTATCAACCTTTCCTGGTGTAATAACCCCTACTACATCAGCTAACCAAGCAACAAATGGTAACATTATTATTACTCCTAGTACCTTTATTAAAACATTTAATAACGCAGCTTTCTTTGCAGCTTTATTACCTCCTGTTGAAGCTAATACTGCTGTTATACAAGTACCTATATTACACCCTAAAATTATTGGAATTGCTACATCGATACCTATAGTTCCTGTTGCTCCTAATGCAACTAATATACCTGTTGTAGCTGATGAACTTTGAAGTATAGCAGTAGCTATTACCCCAGTTAATAGTCCTAAGAACATATTGTCTCCTACAACTCCAATAACATTTTGAAAAGCGCCTGAGCTCTTAAGTGGCTCCATAGCACCTGACATACTTTCCATTCCTAAGAATAATACACCAAAACCTAAAATTATTGCTGATATATCTCTACTCTTTTTCTTCTTAACAGTTAATAGCATAATTGCTCCTATTCCAATGAATAGAGGAATTATTGCATCTAAATCTAATGTTACCATTTGGGCTGTTATAGTTGTTCCTATATTAGCTCCCATAGTTACTCCTACAGTTTGTACAAGAGTCATTAAACCTGCATTAACAAAGCTTACAACCATTACACTTGTTGCACTTGAACTTTGAATAATTGCTGTTACAATTGCACCAACTAATACTCCCATATATTTATTACTGGTAACCTTCTCCAATATATTTTTCAGATTTTCTCCAGCTACATTTTCTAGGCCATCTCCCATTAGCTTCATACCATATAGGAATAATCCTAGGCCTCCAATAAGTTGAATTAACATCTCTATGCCTTTCATCACGCATCTCCCTTAACAGAAATTTAATATTTTTAACTTAGATTTAATAACTAGTCTACAGTTAATTTTATACGTTTTTCAGAAATATTACATAGATTTAACTTAGATTTAACATTTCCATAATATTACTTACCCTTTTACTAACTTAGCATGTATTAATAATCTTCCATCAGTTACTTCATAAGTACAAGTTGATAATGTTATTATCTTATCATCTGATGTAAATTCATTAATATCTGTACTATATATAGATTTATTCTTTAGTGTTTGTAAATAATTTAAATAATCTTCATCAGAAGCAAAACTTATTTCATATGGATTAACACTTGCTTTTTCAACATACATTGAAAATATTTCATACTCATAGACTTCATCTTTTGTACTAATATAAATATATTTATTATTATTAAAGAATTCACTTTCCTTAAATTTATTTAAACTAGCAAACATACTTCCATCTCTCATATGATGACCATGTATTACTGTATTTTGATCCTCAAAAGGATTCTCATTCTCGCATGCTATAAATATTGCTCCACCATCATTATCTTCTTTATAAAAGTTATGATGTAAGTAATATGAATTATCTGTAGCTTGTACTACTGGATAATTTACTGATGTATTAGGTACTGTTATCCAAGCTTTAAAATCTCCATTTATAGACATAAGGTTATTATAGTCATCTTCTGAAAGAACGTATTTATATCTATTATCTTTTTCCTCACTACTAGTTTCTTGAACAACTTCTTTTGGTCCATACTCTTGAACCTTTTCATAGCTTTTTGCATTTTTATGATATTCATTCCATATTAAAAATAGCTTAGTAGAAGATCCTATAAATAAAATTAATGCAACTACAAAAATTATTTTTCTAGCTATCTCTTTACCTTTTTTACTCATTTTATACCCTCCCTACACATAATTAATTTTTAAATAACCTTACTCCTATTATTTTACTTTTAGTTATATTATATCTCAATATATTAATTTCTTACCATATACAATATGAATTCATTTATGTTAAATTTAATAATTAATGTTTATATGTTATAATTATTTCATATTAATTATAGGAAGTGTTTATATGAAAGAGTTAGAAACTAGAATTATTAAAATTGATGTTGCCAATATAAGAAAAATATTAGTTGATTTAGGTGCTGAAAAAGTTAAAGAAGAAAATCAAATTAATGATCTCTATGACTTTGAAGATGGAAGACTTCTAGCTAAAAAAGGATATGCAAGAATAAGAACAGTAGATGACTTACTTCGTAATGAACAAGTAATATTTATGACTACTAAAAAAATGCTATCTCAAGGTAAATTTAAAGAAATGGAAGAAAATGAAACTATAGTAGATAATAAAGAAGCTGCTGAAGGTATTTTTAAATCATTAGGACTAGTACTTACACAATCAGTTCAAAAATATAGAGAAAGCTACAAATTAGAAAATGGGCTTGTTGAAATTGATATTAATGATAAAAACTTCTGTCCTTTTCCTTATATCGAAATAGAAACAGATTCTGAAGAAAATCTTGAAAAAATAGTTTCACTTTTAGGCTATACCTTAGAAGATACTACATCAAAAACTATATATGAATTAATTGAAGAAAATAAATAAAAAAATAATAGATATGCTATTAAATATACTTATAACTATTTAATAACATATCTTTTTTTATTTTATTATTCTTATTTATCAAGTTTTTCTCTTCTCTTTGTTGACTTAATAAAATATTGCTTTAATGTTTCTTTATCATTATCATGTATAGCTTTCTTTATTAAATCTAACTCTAACTCAAAATTATTTATTGCTTTTAAAAGGTTATCTTTATTTCCTAGGAAAAGTTCACTCCATAGATCTTCATTTATATTTGCTATTCTAGTTAAATCTCTATAGCTATCTCCAATAAAACTTCCTGTATCTCTTCCATCTACATCACTATTTATTAAAGCAACGGCCATAGCGTGTGGTAATTGAGAAGTAAAACCTATCATCTCATCATGAAATTCTGGCGTTATTCTTCTTACTCTTTTAAATCCAATTTCATAAGCTAAATTCTCTATTAATTTAATATTAGCTTCTTTATTTTTATATGTTGGTGTAATTATATAATTTGCACCCTTAAATACTTTACTAGATGCAAAATCTATTCCTCTTTTTTCTCTTCCTGCCATAGGATGTCCAAAAACAAAATCAACATCATTTGGTAATATATCTAAAATATCTTTTATAAACATTCCCTTTATTCCTGTTGCATCTGTTATAACACATCCGGCTTTAAAATTACTCTTATTATCCTCAATAAATTCTTTTACTAATTTAGGATATATAGATACTATAACTAAATCTGCCTTATTAAGAAGTCCTTGTCCTTCGAAGGATCCATCTTGTATTAACCCCATAGCTTTAGCCTTTTTTAAGGTGCTCTCATTTGTATCAATTCCAAATACATTATTATATCCTGCTTCTTTAAGAGCCATAGCAAAAGAGCCACCTATTACCCCTAGACCTACTATAACAATATTCATCCCTATAGCCCCCTATTTTTTATTGTTTTCTAATGCTTCCATTGCCATGATGTATCCAAATTCACCAAAACCACTTATTTGTCCTAAACAAGCTGGTGCAGTTACTGATTTCTTTCTGAATTCCTCTCTTGCATGTACATTAGATAAATGAACTTCTACTACTGGAATATCAAATCCCTTTATAGCATCATGAATTGCATAACTGTAATGTGTATAAGCACCTGGATTTATTATTATTCCTTCATAATTTTCAAAGTAAGCCTTTTGTATAAAATTAATTATTTCTCCTTCTAAGTTACTTTGAAGTATTACAATATCATGATTTCTTTTTTTAGCTTCTTCTTCTATATAAATGCATACCTCTTTATAGTTTTTAGTTCCATATACACCTTTTTCTCTTACTCCTAACATATTTAAATTAGGACCATTTATAATCATAATTTTCATTACTACACCCTCTTATTGTTATAATAACATATTAATAATCATATCTATTGTATCTTTTATATAACCTTTATTAACTACAACTATATCTGCAGCCTTCTTATATAAGTCATATCTCTCTTCAAATAAAGAATATAATCTTTCCTTGCCATCTTTAAGTAATGGTCTTGAATTTATATCTACATCCTTTATGATTCTATCTATAGGTCTATCTATAAATATTATTGTACAGTTCTCTTTTAAAATTTCTATATTTATATCTTTTTTAATAACTCCACCACCAGAAGCTATTATTGTTTTATTAAACTTTGATATTTCTTTGCAAGCTTTAGTTTCCCACTCTCTAAAATTATCTTCTCCATATTCAAAAAGCTCTTTAATAGACTTACCAGATATCTCTTCTATATAATTATCCATATCACAAAATTCGTAATTGAGTTCTTTAGCTACGCACTTACCTATAGTAGACTTCCCACATCCAGGCATACCTACTAATACTATATTGCTCTTAAACTTATTTTCCATGCCATAAACTCCTATTTAAAATTATTATCTAGTTCTTCATATATCTTATTTAATATACTCTCATCTATATTTCTATTTTGCCAAATTTCTTGTGATTTAATCGCTTGTCCAACTAACATATATAATCCACCGCAAGTAACCTTACCTAATTTATTTCCAATTGTTAAAAATTCAGTTTCTTTTGGGTTATATATTAAATCCACAAGAGCATCAAAATTATTTATTACCTCTTCATTAACTGGTGATTTTCCTACATTAGGGTACATACCAACTGGAGTTGTATTTACTAAGATATTGCCCTTTATGTTTTTGATATCTTCATAATCAATTAATATTGCTCTTTCATCAAGACCTTCCTTTGGTGACTTATCTCTGCTTACTACATAAAGTTTATCTACATTATTATCTAGTAAATATGCTATTGCAGCTTTAGCAGCTCCTCCAAAACCTAATACTACAGCAACCTTTCCTTCAACTTGTATATTGTTTATTTCAAGCATCTTACCAAAGCCAAAATAATCAGAATTATAACCGTGAAGCTCACCATCTTTAAGAAGTACTGTATTTACTGCTCCTATTTTCTTAGCTTCTTCAGATATATATGATAATTGGTTCATTATTTCTTGTTTATATGGAATTGTAACATTAACTCCCTTTATTCCTAACAACTTAATAGCCTCACCAAATTTACATATATCATATTTTGAAATAGGAAATAACTTGTAGGCTCCTTCTATACCTAAATACTCAAATATTCTTTTGTGTATTTGTGGAGAAAGGCTATGTCCTAGCTTTTCTCCTAATAGTCCATAAAACTCCATAAAAGCCCTCCTAATTGATTGCACTCTTATATGCACCTAAAAGCTTGAAATAAGCTGAATTAGCCCCTATTAACTTTAATGCATTTCTTACCTTATCATTAATTAATGATCCTTCAAAATCAACATATAAGAAATATCTCCAAGATGCATCATTCATAGGTCTTGATTCAATCTTTGCCATATTTATATTATTCTCTGCAAAATGTCTAAGTAGTCTATATAATGTTCCAGCTTCATGCTCTAAAGAAAAAACTACACTTACCTTATCTGCATCTTTAACTACATTTAATTCTTTAGCTATTACAACAAACCTAGTAAAGTTTTCTTCTTTATTATTTATGCATTCTTCAATTACTTCTAATCCATATACCTCTGCTGCCTTCTTACTTGCAACTGCTACCTTTGTTTTATCTCCAGCTTCTTTAACCATCTTAGCACTTATAGCTGTGTTATAAAAAGGTATAAGGTTCCACTCACTATGTTTATTTAAGAAATCACTACTTTGACTTAATCCTTGTGAATGAGAATATACTTCTTTTATATCTCCTAAAGTAGTACCTTCAATACCTATAAGATTTTGTTCAATCTTAATACACTCTTCTCCAACTATATAAAAATTATATTTTCTTAAAAGATCATATGTTAAAGATACTGCTCCAGTAGATGAATTTTCTATAGGTACTATCCCATAGTCTAATTCTCCATTTTCTATTCCTTGAAAGACTTCTTCAAATTGTGTATAAGCTATCTCTTCTGCATCTTTCCCAAAGAATTTTTCCAAGGCTTCTTCAGAGAATGATCCTTCAACACCAGGATAACCTACTCTACTATTTTTATCTATTTCTTTAACTGTTACATGTATATCATCTAACACTTTATTTGATAATATTATTCTTTTTTGAGCATCTCTACTTATTTCCATAGCAGCATTTAAAAATCTAGTTATTTCTTCACTATAATCCTTGTTTTTAAGATTATCTATACCTTTTTGTATTACTATGTCTTCTCTTCCTTTTTGGAAAACTTCCATATTATGATCTTTTTTATATTGAGCTACTTTTATTACTTGATCCATTCTCTTTTCAAATAATCTTGTAAGTTCTTTATCTATTTTATCAATTTCTGCTCTATAGTCTTCTAAAGTTGCCATCCTTTTCTCTCCTTTATTAAATCAAGAATTCCAATAGCTGTAACGGCCTCAATTACCGGTAATGCTCTTTGAACTATACATGGATCATGTCTTCCTACAATAGATAATTTTTCATTTTGTTTACTTTCTATATTAATAGTATCTTGTTCTTGACTTATTGATGGCGTAGGCTTTATAGCCACCTTAAATACTATTGGCATTCCACTTGTTATTCCACCTAGTATTCCACCATTATTATTTGTTTTTGTTTTTACTTCATCTCCGTCATAATAAAAACAATCATTACTTTCTGAACCATATAATTCTGTTATTCCAAATCCTAGTCCAAACTCGACTCCTTTTACTGCTGGAACTGAAAATAAAAGATGTGATAATCTAGATTCAACTGAATCGAAAAATGGATCACCAAATCCTGCTTCAAGCCCTACAACTGCACATTCTACTACTCCTCCAACAGAGTTAAGATTCTTCTTAGCTTCTAATATTGTGCTTCTCATTTCTTCTTCTTTAGAAGGATTTATTAATGGAAGTTCATTCTCTCTTAAGCTAATTAATTGTTCTTTTGTAATATTAGTATAATCAAAAGAATCATCTTTAACATTCTTTATACTTTTTATATGTGCACCTATTTCTATACCTTTTGATGATAATATTTGCTTGCATATAGATCCAGCAAAAACTAATGGTGCTGTTATTCTTCCAGAAAAATGACCTCCACCTCTATAATCGTTAAATCTACTATACTTAACTGAGCCTGTATAATCGGCATGACCTGGTCTCATTAAATCTTTTAATTTTCCATAGTCCTTAGAATGTTGATCTCCATTTCTTATTATCCCACAAAGAGGTGTTCCTGTAGTCTTTCCTTCAAAATATCCACTTAATATTTCTGGAATATCGCTCTCTTTTCTCGCAGTAGATAGCTTACTTCTACCAGGTGCTCTTCTTTTCATCTCTTTATCTATCATATCTAAGTCTATTTCAAATCCTGAAGGAAGACCATCTATTGTTATTCCTATAGCGTTTCCATGAGATTCTCCAAATATAGATACTCTTATATTATTCCCCCATATTCCACTCATCTGCTCTTCCTCCTAACATTCTAAAATCTTCAAAAAATTGTGGATATGATTTTGATATACATTCCCAATCCTTTAAAATAATTGGCTCCTTACATCTTGAAGATGCAATTGCTAAAGTCATAGCTATTCTATGATCTTTATGGCTCCATACTTCAACTCCACCTTCAAGTTCTTTTACTCCATCTATAACTAAACCTTCAGGTTTTTCTTCTATTTTTGCTCCTAACTTAGTTAGTTCTACTGCAACAGCATTTAATCTGTCACATTCCTTTATTCTTAATCTTCCTGCATTAATTATTTCTGTTCTTCCTTCACTTAATGCAGCTACTGCTGATAATACTGGTATTATATCTGGACATTGAGATGCATCAATAAGTGTACTCTTTAATGAATTTGTTTTTCCAATTATACCATCTTTATCAATTTTATATTCCATGCCCATTCTCTTTAAAATATCAATAACTTCTCTATCTCCTTGAAGTGAATCCTCTTTTAAATCTAAAAGTTTAACCTCATCACCTAATGCATCTCCACTTAAGAAAAAGGCTGCTTGAGAATAATCACCTTCAATTCTATAGTCTCTACTTATGTATTGTTGATTTCCTTTAATAATAAATTCTTTATAATCGTTATTAACTATTTCTATACCGAAATCCTTCATTGCCGATAATGTTAAGTCTAAATATCCCTTAGATTCTAATTCAGTAGTTATAACTATTTTTGAATCTCCATCTAATAATGGAAGTGTAAACAATAGCCCTGTTATAAATTGTGAGCTTATATTTCCTTTAACTCTAAATTCATCAGGTTTAATTTTTCCTGAAACTATTAAATCTAAAACTCCTTCAGTATAACTATATTCAATTCCTTGGTTATCGAATATTTCATAATAAGTATTAAGAGGTCTCTTTCCTAAATTACCTCTTCCTATAAATTTTGTTGTTCCTTCAAAAATTAATGATATTGGTACTAAAAATCTTAATGTTGAACCTGATTCATTACAATCAATGACTCTTTCCTTTTTAATATTTAAAGAAACTTCTGGGTTCTTAACTCCTTTAATAGTTAAAATATCATTATCTTGTTCAATTACTGCCCCTAAGGCTCTCATTGCTTGAACTGTAGCAATTATGTCATCAGACATATCAATATTACTTACCTTACTTACTCCATTTCCTAATGCCGCACAAATAACAGCTCTATGTGCCATACTTTTTGAAGGAGGAATTTTAACTTCCCCCTTAAGCGATTTAGGATAAATTTTTAAATTTCCCATTACTTAACCCCCTCAAAAAACTTAAGTGTAGTATCATATATAATACTTTCTCCTATTCCCTTTAAAAGAATTACCTTTAATGATTTACCCAAATTCTTTTTGTCTAATGCTATAGTATCTATTATCTTATCACTATCATCTATAGCTACTTCATATGGTAACCCATAATTAATTAAAATATTTTTTATTTCTTCTGAAACACCTTCTTTAGTTATACCATCTTTTTCACTCTTTAAAGATATAAGGTACATACCTATTGCTACTGCTTCACCATGACTATATCCTGTGAAATTGTAATATTTTTCAATAGCATGCCCTAATGTATGACCAAAGTTTAAAAGCATTCTCTCTCCTAGGTCTTTTTCGTCCCTCTCAACAACAGTCCTCTTTATATCACAACAAGTATAAATAATATCCTCTATATTATTCATAACTTCTTCTCTACTCTTCAAATTAGAAAGTTTGTAGAAGAAATCTTTATTTTTTATACAACCATATTTTATCACTTCTGCCATTCCATCTCTATAGAATTTTTCAGATAATGTATTTAATACATCAGTATCTATTAAAACAGCCTTAGGTTGATAAAAGCTTCCTACTAAGTTTTTACCTTGCTTTAAATCTACAGCTACTTTTCCTCCTACAGAACTATCAACTTGTGCTAAAAGAGAAGTTGGTACTTGAACAAAAGGAACTCCTCTTAAGAAGGAGGAGGCTGCAAAGCCTCCTAAGTCACCGATTACTCCTCCGCCTAAAGTTATAATAAGATCTTTTCTTGTAAGTTTAAAATCTAGTAATGCATTATATATTGTTGGAAGAGTATCAAATGATTTAGTCTCTTCTCCAGCTGGTAAAACCAATTTTTTAGTAATAAATCCTGCTTTATTTAAGTTCTTTTCAACCTTTTCTCCATAAAAATTATTAACATTTGTATCTGTTAAAATAAATACTTTTTCACCTGCATATATATTTTTTATTTCTTCCCCGATTTTATCTAATAGTCCCTTTTCAATGATAATATTGTAACTATTTTCTCCCAAATCTACATATAACTTTTTACCCATTGTAACCGCCCCTCCTTATTAATTAAATCTCTCTACCTACAGCTTGAGCTATAACTCTTAGCTCTTCAACTAATTTTTCATAAACGCTTGGTTTTAATGATTGTTGTCCATCACATAATGCACATTCCGGGTTATTATGGACTTCTATAATTAATCCATCACATCCAACTGCTACAGCTGCTTTAGCTAATGGCTCTACCATCCACCACTTTCCTGTTGCATGACTTGGGTCTACTACTACTGGTAAATGGCTTAATTTCTTTACTGCTGGTATAGCACTTAAATCTAAGGTATTTCTTGTGTAAGTTTCATAAGTTCTTATGCCTCTTTCACAAAGAATAACATTTTCATTTCCTCCAGCCATTATGTATTCTGCTGACATTAACCACTCTTCTATTGTTGCGCTTAATCCTCTCTTTAAAAGAATTGGTTTAGATGTTTTTCCAAGTTCCTTAAGTAACTCAAAGTTTTGCATATTTCTTGCTCCAACTTGAATAATATCAACATCTCTCTCAAATACTTCTATATCATATGGTGACATTAATTCTGTTACTATTGGAAGACCTGTTCTTTTTTTTGCCTTCTTTAATAATTCTAACCCCTCATACTTTAATCCTTGGAATGCATATGGTGAAGTTCTTGGTTTAAATGCACCACCTCTTAAAAAATTAGCCCCTGACTTCTTTACGCTCTCTGCAACTCCTATTATTTGTTCTTCAGTTTCTACTGAACATGGACCTGCTATCATAGCTAATTTTTTTCCTCCAATTTTTTGTCCATTTACATCTACTATAGTTGGTTCTGGATGAAATAATTTATTAGCTTTCTTAAATGGTTCTGCCACGTGCATTACTCTTTCTACTATTTCATTTGCCTCAACTTGTGTTGGATCAATTTTGCTAGTATCTCCAACTAGCCCAAGAATACTAAGCTCTTTTCCTATAACAGGATTTACTTGTACTCCTTTTCCTTCAAGATTTTCTGTTAACTTTGCCACTTCTTTCTCATCTGCCTTTGGTTTTAAAATTACTATCATGTCTTTGCCCCCTATTATTTTATTATTTTTTATATAAATATATAAAAAAGAGAGCCCTTAATGAGCTCTCAAATCATTATTTACATAAAATTATTTTGTGTAATTATATATTAAATACTCATTAGAAAAGAATTATATTTATTTTTATTGCAAGAAAAATAGCCAGCGCTAAAATAAAAGCCCCAGAAGTTAAAATAATAAAAGCTATAAAATTTTGCTACTATTTCCTTTATAATTCCTTTCATAATATCCTCCATAAACAATTTAATATTTTTTCAATACTAAAAGTATTAAATTATTTTCTATTTATTATATTTATAAACATATAATTACATGTTTATAGCATTTGTTAATATTATATCAAATATATTATCACTGTCAAGTTTTATTATAATATAGGTGATAATAACCTCATTATAGATTCCTTCATTCTTAATGATAATTTTCTTTTATCATATTCATTTTTATCTATAACTTTACAGTCTTCCATATCCTTAATAAATTGCTTTTCTAAATTATCTGCAATTCTATCATCATAAATAAAAGCATTTACTTCAAAATTTAAACTAAAACTTCTTATGTCCATATTAGCAGTTCCTATACTACATACCTTTCCATCTGCAACTATAGTTTTAGCATGTATAAATCCATTTTCATAAAGATATACCTTTGCTCCAACTTCTAATAGGTCACCTATGTATGCACTTGCTGCCCATTTCATAAAAACATGATCCGGTTTACCTGGTATTATTAATCTAACATCTACTCCTGATAATGCTGATAATCTTAGTGATTCAATCATAGGAGAATCAGGTACAAAGTAAGGTGTTTCTAAGTAAACAGTCTTCTTTGCATTATTTATCATTTTCATGTATGCATTTTTAATATACTCTTCATTATGATCCGGTCCACTAGTTACAATTTGAACAGAAACATCTCCATCTCTTATTGGTTTTTCTGAATAGAACTTTGAAAAATCATTAATCTCTTCACCTGATGCATAGCACCAATCTAATAAAAATCTATCAGTTAAATCATTAACTGCTTCTCCTCTTATTCTAATATGTGTATCTCTCCAAAATCCAATATTTTTATTTTCATTTATATACTCATCTCCAACATTAAAACCGCCCGTATAACCATACTCTCCATCTATTGTTACTATCTTTCTATGATTTCTATAATTTATACGAGTATTTACATGAGGAAGAATGCCTGGGAAGAATATTTGAAACTTCCCACCATTCTCAATAAATTTCTTTAGATATTTTTTAGTAATAGTATATGAACCCATACTATCAACTAAAAATCTTACCTCCACGCCTTCTGCTGCTTTTTCTTCTAAAATCTTTATTATCTTTTTACCTAGTCTATCTCTTCTTATAATATAGTATTCAATATTTATAAATTTTTTTGCATTCTTTAAGTCTTCTATTAATTGCTTAAATTTATCTACTCCATCATAATACACATCTACCTCATTATAATTTGTACAATTAGCTTCAGAATGATTAAAGTTCATTACCATTAAGTCTAAAAATTGTTCTCCTCCACTATGAATATGGTCTTTATTGGTAAATTGTTTAGATAGTTCTCTTCTCTTTATCTTATCAAATCTTTTCTTTTCCTTAAATAACCTTGCTCTACTAAAATTCTGACCTAAAAGAAGGTAAATGATGAATCCCAAACCTGGAAGTAATAACATTATTAAGAGCCATGCCCATGTTGTTGTTGGATCTTTTCTCTCTATAAATATTAATGATAATGAAAAGAATATATTTGCTACTATTAATATAAATGCTACTACCATAATTACATGAGGCACTATGTGCCACCTCCTTATGAAATATTTCAACTAAATAATTTAAATAGATTAAATCTCTTTTTTAGATTTTCCTTTACTTCTTTATTATTAGGATTTATTCTTAACACTTCTTTAAAGTCTTTTTCAGACTCCTTCTTCTTTCCTAGTTCCTTATAGGCAAGTGCTCTACTTAAATAGAAATTTTCATTTTCTGAATTCATTTCTATAGCTTTGCTAAATAAACTTATCGCTTCTTCTAGCTTACCTAATTTATATAAACATTTTCCTTTCATATAATAAATATCTTCATCTTCAGGTTTTAATTCCATAGACTTATCAAAATACTCTATAGCTAAATCATAATTACCTATAGTGTAATTTAATTCTCCAATATTATAAAAAGCATAATAGAAGTTAGGATTTATCTCTATTGCTTTTTTATAATCTTCTAATGCTTCATCATATTTTTTAAGTTGTTCGTATATTCTTCCTCTTTCATTATAATTAGTTGAGTTTGGATTTTCTATGTTCTCTATGGAAATATTAGCATACTTCAATGCATCTTCATATTTTCCAGCATCATAATACATATTTATTATATTAAAATAGCATGCAGAGTAATTCTTATCTATTTCTAATGCCTTTTTGAAATATTTCAGAGCTTTTTCCATGTCATTCTTAATCCTATATACTCTTCCAATATTAAAATAAAAATACTTATAATTAGGTGCTATCTCTATTCCTTTCAAAAACATGTTTAATGCATTTTTATAATCTTTCTTATCAAGATAACAAACACCTATATTATTATATCCATCTGCATATTCATCATCTGTTTCTATAGCCTTTTTATACATTTTTATAGCTGTATCAAAATCCTTATTTTCATAATATACTTCTCCCAATTGATTCCATGCATAAGTATAGTTAGGTATTATTTCTACAGCCTTTTTATAATCTTCAATAGCCTCATCAAACTTATTTAAAGCCATGTAACTTAATCCTCTGTTTACCAAGCAATATGCATACTCCGGATCGCACTCTAAGGCTTTATTATACCATTCAATGGCACTTTTATAATCCTTATTCCTATGAGCTATTTCTCCTAATTCATCATATACAAATGGATAGTCATAGTTTATCTCTATTGCAGTTTTATAATCATCTATAGCTTTATCTAATTCACCCAAATTCCTATAAGCTATGCCTCTATCTGCATAATAATACTCATGTCCTGTTGGATCTAGTTCTATTGCCTTATTAAAATATAATATTGCTTTTTTATAATCTTCAATCTCATTATATACTCTTCCAAGTTCATTATAAGCCTGTGATTCCATTGGTGATAAGCTTATAGCCATCTCAAAGTCTTCAATGGCTTTATCAAACTTTCTTCTATTAAAATATGCCTTTCCTCTCTTAAAGTTAAGATACCCACCTAAATTTCCAATTTCAAGTCCTTTAGTATACCATTCTATATCTCTATCATCCTTTAACATCTTATATGCATCAGCTTTAAACATATAATAATATGGATCTGTATCATCAATCTCTATTGCCATACTATAATTTTCTATTGATGTTTTATAATCTCTTTTTATATAATAGCAATGACCTATTCCAATATATGCACTTGCATTTTTACTATTCATATCTATTGCTCGATTATACATCTCTAATGCTTCTTCATATCTTTTTATATTATATAATGCCTCTGCTTTTTCATAATATATTGTATCATCATAAATATTGCTGTTTAATGCATCATTACATACTTTTATTGCTTCTTCTTCTCTTCCTATTCTATTAAATATTCTTGCTTTAACAGAATATGCTTCTGCTAATCTAGGTGCTATACTTATGGCTAAATCACATGATTTTAATGCTTCTTCAAAACTCTCCAACTCACATAATGATTTTGCTTTATTTTTATAAGCATGAGCCATACCACTATTTATCTCTATGGCTTTATTGCAACACTTTACAGATTCATCATACATTCCCATATCATACAATAAACTTCCTTTATTATTATACATAGTATCTAATGCATAACTATTCTCTATTGCTCTATTATATAATTCTAGTGCTTCTTCCCTTCTGTTTAAATCCTGTAATACGCTAGCTTTTCCACCTAAAGCCTCTCCATCATTAAAATCTATATCAAGTTGTTTATCAAAATATACTATAGATTTTTCTAAGTCTCCTAAATAGTAGAATGAATATGCTATTAAACTATACACCCTTTTCTTATCAATATCTTTATAGTTTTTTATCTTTTCACAAACTTCAATAGTAGATTTGTATTCTCCATTTTGAAATTTATATAAAGCTAATTCAATATTTTCACATCCACTTTCCTCTATTTCTTCTATTAAAAAGTTATTAATACTTTGTAACATATTTTTTATATAGTCATCATACTCATACAAACAACTTAATTTATCATAATATTTTTTTGCTTCTTGCATGTTTCCTAACCCATAATAACAGTCTCCAAGCCCTTTTATTATAGCTGGACCATCAGGCTTCATTTCTAATGCTAAATTATAATCCTCAATAGCCTTTTCTAGATATCCCTTTCTAGAATTAGCTCCCCCTCTTAAGAAGTATGCTTCACCACATTTGTCATTATTTTTTATTACGTCACAAAGCACTTCTATAGCTTTATCTACTTCATCTATTTTTAATAAGTATCTAGCATTAAGTATCTTTAAATCTTCATGATATGGTGCTATAGCCATTGCTTTATCAATATTTTCTTTAACTCCATATAAGTTAGTTGTATATACATAGTAATCCCCATCATAGTAACTTCTTATAAACTCATCATGATTAATGTTCTCATCTTTATTAAATAGGTCATATCTTAGATTAAATCTTCCTTCAATATTAGCAAACATAAAATTTAAAAAGTTTTGAGGAAACTTTTCATAAAGCTCTTTCTTTTTGTGTGTCCACTCGAAAAACTCATCCAATACTCTCCATACTGATGTAGGAACATAGTATTTATTCATAAAAAATTCTATTAACTTATCGCTAATCTCATTTGAAGTATCTAATTGAAAACAAACATCTTCTTTTAGTAGCTCTCTCCAGTTATCATCATTTATTCTTTCAAAAAAGTTGTCATAAAGTTTCTCAACTTTAATCATAAACTCATTTACAGGTTCTAACTCCTTCTCTTCATCACATTCTATAAACTCTTGTTTTAGTGCACTTTCATATGCTTCTCTTAACTTTTGAAACCCTTCTGGATCATCTTCTGGATTATAAATACTTAACTTATCCATGTATGCTTCTCTAATTAAGTTTCTATCTGACGTTGGTTCAATACCCAATATATCCCAATAATTCATCTAAAACTCTGGCTCCTTCTCAATCTCATTTAATAATTTTTTTAGTTCTTCGTATGCTTGTACTATTTCTCTCTCATCTTGTCTATCTAATGCATCTTCAAATCTACTTAATCCCTCTGAAATATATGTTCTTGCAAGGCCTATAGATTCTTCATAAAGCCTTTCTCCTCTAGCTATTAAATGTTTATTTTCTTCTTTTTCTCTTGGATGAATTTTTATTTCCTTAAGCTCTTCTAATCTTTTATTAACCTCTTCTTTAGACATATATCCTGGATTTTTTTCTATAACCATAGTTTTCTTTACACCTGTAGCAACTACAGTAACTTCAACTTCAAGTATTCCATTTATATCATAGGTATATCTAACATCTATTGCCTGTTCCCCCCCTTTAGCTGGTGGCACTGGAACTGTTAATTCTCCTAATAAAATATTTTCTTTAGCTAATCTACTCTCCCCTTGAAGTATTTCTACTGATATTTTCTTTTGGTTGTCTCTAACTGTATATAGTCTTTCTACTCTACTTACTGGTATTATTGTATTTCTCTCAATTATAGGAAAAAAATGTCCACTTTCATAATACCCTCCACTTTTTCTTACAGACGTATTTGTTCCTAATGTATATGGACATACATCTGTTAATACAATTTCCTTTATTGCTTTATCTCTCTTTTTCATAGCTGCTTGTATAGCAGCTCCCATTACTACAACTTCATCTGCATTTATATTAGTAGCTGGTAATCTTCCAAATAACTTTCCTACAAATGAACGTATTAATGGAAGTTTAGTAGCTCCTCCTACTAATAAAATAGTATCTATCTCTTTTAGCTTTATTGCTGCATCACTTAATGCCCTTTCTATAGGTCTTCTAAGCTTAGCTAATAACAACTCGCAATCTTTTTCAAACTCTGCTGAACTTATGTCACTTACTAATTCCTTATCATTTATTGTTATAGAAATTTCACAACTTCTTTTTTTAGAAAAACTTCTTTTTGCAACCTCACATTTCTTCCTTAATAAATTATAAGTTTTAGAATTAAGTTCACTTAAATTTATGTTATTTCTATATGCAAATATCTCCATTAGGATTTTAGTAAAATCTTCTCCTCCAAGATAATTATCTCCCGCTACTGCCCTTACTTCCATTACATTCTTATATAATTCTAAAACCGAAATATCAAATGTTCCTCCACCTAAGTCGAATACTAGGAACTTAGTATTTGAATTTTTTTCATGAAGTCCATAAGCAATTGCTGCTGCCGTTGGTTCATTTATTATACGCTCTACTTTAAGTCCTGCTAATTCCCCTGCTCTCTTTGTGGCTTTTCTTTGAGTATCATTAAAGTATGCTGGTACACTAATAACAGCTTCTGTAACATCTTCCCCTAAAAATAATTCTGCATCTTTTTTTAAACTTCTTATAATAAATGAAGATAATTCTTCTGGTAAAAACTTTTTATCTCCTAATTTATATTCTTTTTTTGTTCCCATGTTTCTCTTAAATAGAGACACTGTACTATGTGGATGTGTTATTTGACGCTCCTTAGCTATATTACCAACAAAAATCTCTCCATTTTCATCTATACTAACTACTGAAGGTGTTAATGTTTCTCCATATACATTTTTTATTACAACTGGCGCATCATCCTTAAAGCAAGCTACCAAACTATTCGTTGTTCCTAAATCAATTCCTACTATAGCCATTCTCTCTCCCCCTAATCTTATAAAGTAGCTAATTTATTCAACATTTCTATTACTTTATTATATATATCATCATATTTTAATTTAGATTTGCTTTGAACTATATTATCTCTAAAAACTTCTATTGCTTTATTTGTATTTTTTAATAATGTATATTCTTTACATATATCTATACATTCATCGTAACACTCCATATTAAACTTTATAAATATCTTTCCGGCATATGCTATTATGTCGTTATTTGTTTTATCTATAACTTCATCAATAATATCTAAAGCCTCTAAATTCTTATCCATATATGATAGTACTATTGCTTTTACAAACTTACTTAATGTACAATCATCGTCAGTACTATCAATAAACCAATCTAACCATTCTAAAGCTCCATTATATTCTTGTACATTTCTTAGAATGAGCGCTTTCTCAACAGCTATTAATTCCCCATTATATCCAAAGTCGACCACCTTGTTACAAAGATCCATAGCCTCTCTATATCTCCCTTTTTCTCTAAGAATCCTACTCTTATTTATAAGTGGTTTAGCATAGTTATCACATAAGTCTATGGACCTATCAAAATATTCTAATGCTTTATCATATTCATTTACGTAGTAATAACTCTCACCTATGTTATTAAAGGTTATTTCCCTATCATAATTAAAACTTTCTGCTTTATCCTTATAAGCTAATGCATCTCTATACTTTCCTAAACTATTTAGTACATCAATAATCTTGTTATATACTGGTTTATAATTCTCATTTAAATCTATACACTTCTTATAAAATTCAACTGCCTCATTTGTGTTATTCATATCTTGTAGAAAAATTCCTTTATACAGATATGTTCTTGGATTTTCAGGTTCTAATTTTATAGCTTTTTCGATATAAGTCATCGCTTCATTTATTTGTGATAAATTTTTTAATACATAGGCATAAATAAGCAAATAATTCACTTTATTTAAAACCTCTATTTCATCAAAACTTGCCTTTGCCTCTTCAAATTTACCCATAAAGAAGTAACTTTCCCCTAAACTTGCTTTTTCTTCATCGCTAAGTATACTCTTTTCTTCTAACTCTTTTATCAAAAAATTATTGCTACTAGAAAAATATCCTGAAATTTCATCACTTTTATTACAATGATATATATCTCTAAATAGCTCTCTAGCTTCTTCATAATATTTCATATTAAATGCTATTCTACCTAGCGCCATTTTTATATATTCATCTTCTTTATCTAATTCATAAGCCTTCTTAAAATCTTTATAACTATTTTCTCTATCTCCTAAATTTGCATAAACTCTTCCTCGTTCATAAAAAGCCTCTGAACTTTTAGGAAAAAGCTCTACGGCCTTGTTAACTTCATCTAATGCTTCTAATACTCTATGACTTTGAAATAAATACTTTACTTTTATTAAAAATGATTCTTTACTTATATCTTTTAATTCATCTAATTTGTTAATTATATTATTAACCTTATATAAATCATTTTTATCCAAAGCCATATTTGCTTCTTCATAAAATTCTCTCAAACCACTTTCCATTCCAAATTTCTCCTTAATTATTAATTAATTCTATTATAATAATTATCTCATACATTTCCAAATTCACAATATCAAATTACATTTTTTGTAATAAAAAAAGAACAGCTAATTTAAAAATTAGCTGTTCTAATAACTTTTACCGCACTCTATAATTTTTATATCAAGGTTAATCCTATCCGAAGTATCTATTTAATAAACCTTCAAATGCTTTTCCATGTCTAGCTTCATCTCTAGCCATTTCGTGAACTGTATCATGAATTGCATCTAAGTTAGCTGCCTTAGCTCTCTTAGCTAAATCAGTCTTACCTGCAGTAGCTCCATTTTCTGCTGCTACTCTTAATTCTAAGTTCTTCTTAGTTGAATCTGTAACAACTTCTCCTAATAATTCTGCAAACTTAGCTGCGTGTTCTGCTTCTTCCCAAGCTGCCTTTTCATAGTATAAACCAATTTCTGGGTAACCTTCTCTGTGAGCAACTCTTGCCATAGCTAAGTACATACCAACTTCTGTACATTCTCCTTCAAAGTTAGCTCTTAAGTCAGCCATTATATCTTCTGAAGCACCTTGTGCTACTCCTATAACGTGTTCTGAAGCCCAAGTTAAATCTCCAACTTGTTCATTGAACTTATCAGCTCCAACTCCACATACTGGACATTTTTCTGGTGCTACTTCACCTTCATAAACATAACCACATACTGAACAAACAAACTTTTTCATTTTGTATCCTCCCTTTATTAAAAAAAATTTATTTAAATTTTTATTTTATCCTTTTGACAGTTATTATTATATAATAATTATTATCCATTGTAAAGTTCTTTTTAAAATTTTTTTATATTTTTTTTAATATATTTGCTATATTGGTTTTTTTGATATATTTCTATAAAAACATTCCAAATATAGAAAGCTCTCTTAGCAATAACCTTGCTTTAGTATTACTTGGATTTATTTTAACAGCTTTTTTAAGATCTCTTATAGCTTGCTTTTTTTCACCAATCTCTCTATACATACTCGCTCTTGAAAAATAATATTCATCATTATTAGAATTTATCTGTATACATCTTGAATACTGTATTAGTGCTTCTTGTATTCTTCTCATCTTCTTAAAACATAATGCTTTTTTATATTCACAATAATCTAAGTATGGATCTATTTCTAAAGCCTTTGAAAAATACTTTAGTGCTTCTTGATATTCATCCTGTTTAAAGTAAATATCTCCAATATTCTCTAGTGATGTTTTATTATTAGGATGTATATCTAATGCTTCTCTGTAATCTTCCATTGCTTCTTTTAAATTTCCAACTTGCTCATATACCATACCTCTATTAGTATAGTAATCCCACACCTTAATCTCACTAAACTCTATTGCTTTTGTATAATTTTCTATAGCTTTATAATAATCTTTATTTGATTCCTCTTTATTTGTTTTAGAGTCTCCTATCTTTTTATAAGCTTGTCCTAACCCATTGTATGCTTCTGAATACTTATCATTATACTCAATAGCTTTTGAATACCAATCTATACTCTCTTGATATTCTTCTTTAATATAAAGAATATTAGCTATATTACAATATCCTTCTATGCAGCTTTTATCTACTTGTATTCCATCTTGAAATGACATATATGCTTCATCAATATTTCCTTCATCAAAATAAACCTTTCCTAAGTCTATATATGCATCTGCAAATTTTCTATCAACATCTGTTGCTTTCTTAAACCATTCCTTAGCTTTTTCATACTCTTTTAAGGCATAATATGTTTTTCCAAGTTCATCAAAAGCTTTTGCATCTTCTGGTAACATATTTATAGCTCTTTCATAATCCTTTATAGAGTTCTCTAACTCACCAGTTGCTCTATATACTTCTCCTCTAGCTAAATAACACTCAACATAATTATCATCTATATTTAATGCTTGAGTAAATAATCTTATAGCATTATTATAATATCCAAGAGAAAAGTTTATTTGGCCAAGTTCAAAAAATGCATATGAATTTTGAGAATCTAAGTCTACAGCTCTTTGGAGCATATTAACACTCTTCTCAAATTCACCCTTTTTCTTAAATACACTTCCTATTTTAACATAACTATCCGACAAATTTCCATCTAATTCTAGTGATTTTTCATACCATTCTATAGATTTATCATATTCTTTTTCTTTAATATAAACATTTCCCATTTCATTGTACATATAGGCACAATTAGGATTTATTTTTATTGCCTTTTCAATATATTTTACTGCACTCTTATAATCTTCTTCTCTTTCAAGAATTATTCCTACCTCATAATATGCTTCATAATTATTTTCATCTAAGTCTATAACTTTTAAGTAATCCTCTTTTGCCATACCATATTCTTCATTTAGTATATATGCCTTAGCTCTATCAAAGTAATATTTAGATACGTTTCCATCTAATTCAATAGCCTTCGTATAATTTTGCAAGGCAACATTATAATCTTTCTTCTTAACCTTTACAGCTGCTATCCCTGCATATATTTTAGACTCTTTATCATTTAACTTAAGTGCTTTATTGTAACTATCTATAGATTTTACGTACTTTCTCAGACTATATAGGGCTATCCCCTTATTATAATAAATATTATAATTTTCAATTCCACATTCGATAGCTTTATTAGCAATTGCTATTGCTTCTTTATATTGTCCTAATTCTGTTAATATTTCTAACTTTACTTCATAAAGATCTATTTTATCACTAAATTCATTACATAACTCTAAAGCCTCTTCATATCTCTTTAGCTTACATAATATATTTGCTTTTATAACTTTAGAATTAACTGTATTACCATTTAATTTTAATGATTTATTACATGCTTCTAATGCATTATTATACTCACCAGATTTGTATAATAGCTCTGCTATCTTTTCATAAACATCATTATTACCTTCATCATCTACTATAATCTTCTTATAGCATTCTAATGCTTCCTCTCCTCTATTTAAGTCATATAATATATTTGCTTTATATCTATATAATTGTTGATTATTAGGATTTAAATCTATACTCCTATTAACATATTCTAATGCTTCTTCATTTCTTAAAAGTTTTCTTAATAGTTTTCCTTGAAGTAAGTATATTTCTGACTTATCTTCAGCACTTTCTTCCAATACCTTTAATAAATCTGAACATTTTTCATATTCTTCTATATTAAGATATAATTCTACCAGTCTGTAACTTTCTTTATCGCTTCTATTTTCTTTACTTTCATATTCTTCAATAACAAACTTATTCAAACTTGTAATAATTGATTTCAATTCTAAATCATCTTTATTATGTTCAAGTAATTTTTCATATAAGTCTAAGGCCTCTTCAAAATAATCTAATGCATAACAACATTCTGCCAGCCCTTTAGAAATATAAACATTATTTTTATCAAACTCTAAAGCCTTATGATAATCTTCGTAAGACTTATTTAATTCTCCTAATCTACAATAAGCTTCTGCTCTTTTTGTATAAGCATCCTTGCTTTTATATGGGTTTAAATCTATTGCTTCTGTAAATAATTCAATTGCTTCATCAACCTTATCTCTTTTTAAAAAATATACTCCTTGTATAACTTTATATATTTCCTCATTACCCTCTAAATTATAATCTAAATTCTCTAATACTTTTTTTATTTGGAATAAGCTTTTTTCTTGTAATTCTTCAATTGATAATATCTCCACTATTTATCACCTCCATTTTATAAAATCTATATACTAAACTCTTTAATAGTTGATAATATATTCTTATATTCTTTATCTAATTTTAACTTAGACTTAGAACTATTAAGATTACTTATAAACTCATTAACATACTCTATTGGGCTCTTACTTGCTGAAAACTCATCACCTGATGCTCTTATACAAGTATCAACATATAAACTTTTATTCTTTAATTTACTATACATATATAGTTTTGCTGCATATGCCACAAAATCACCATTACTAACTTCTATACACTTATCTATAGTTTCTAAAGCTGCATCATAACTAAGCATATTAAATAATGATAATGACTTTATTAAGTATGATCTTGCAGAATTTTTATTATATTTAATAGCTTCTTCTACTACCTCAACAGATTCTATGAAATTTTGTTCATCTTTTAATATAGAAGCTTTCTCTTCAAATATTCTATAATCAGTTATGCATTTTTTAATTGCTTCATTACAACATTCCATTGCTTCACTTTCTTTGCTCAACTCTCTTAATAGCTTAATTTTATTTATATAAGCTTCAGAAAAATCATCTGCTTCTTTTATAGCTAAATTATAGTACTTTAATGCAATATCCTTCTTTCCTGTAGCATAAAATATTCGTCCTTTATTATTGTAAGATACCTCTTTATCATAATTTACATTTAATGACTTATCTGTATACTCTAAAGCTTCATCAAATTTCCCTTGTCCTATTAGTGCTGATGCCATGTTATTATATATTTCAGCACAGTTAGGATTATACTCTAATGCTAATTCATAGTTATCTAAAGCTTCATTGTAGTTTCCCATAATTTCACATATTTTGCCTTTATATATGTACGCCTCTGGCTCTCTAATATCTAACTGAATTATAGTGTCAAAATACATCATAGCTTTTGAGTTTTCATTCATTTGCATAAGTATCTTACCAAGATAAAGGCAACTCTCAACAGACCCTGTTGTTCCTTCCATTGGCTTAATTACTTCATAAGCTTTTTCTAATTGCCCTAATAGTAAATAACTTTTTGCTAGATTCATTTTATCCTCTATATTTATTTCATCATCAGGAATATCACTTATTTCTTCTATAATAAATTCATTTGCACTATTAAAGCAGTCATTAATTTCTTTATTTTTACACACATGTATTATATTCTCATATAAATTTCGTGCATACTTATAATTACCTAAATCTAAGTATATTTTTGCTAGTCCACTTTTATATTCATAATTATCTTTATCTAAGGAAATAGACTTTCTAAAATCTTCATATGCTCCTTCTAAATTACCCATCTTTAGATAGTATTGTCCTCTTAAATAATAAACAAACGCATTAGACTCATTTTCACTTATTGCTTGTGAAACCTTCTCTAGTGCTTTTTTAATATTATTTCTACTTTCATAATATTCAGCTTCTAAAACCATTACATTTATGTTTCTTTCATATATTTCTTTTAATTTATTTATATACTTCAAGGCTTCATATAAATCGTTATTTTCAATACACTTATATGCTTTATTGTAAAATTCTATAAAGATATCCTTATTCTGTCCCAAAGTTTCTTTATCATGTTTATCTAAGCAAATCGTCCTATTACTATTATACATATACTAAACTTTATACTAGGATAGATTCTAGTATAGTCCTCCTCTCATTTCAAAAATAATTCCTTTTTGTATTTATATCTTATATAATACAATATTTTCATACAATTCTCCACTTTCTATTATACATTATTATGGAAGTTTTTATATAGTTTTAATTCTTATAATTTTATATAAAATTTGCTGTATAAGTTGACTTTATTAGGCTGTAAATATATAATATAGAAATGAAAATTATATAAATTAGCGTTGAAGTAGGAGTAGTACTATATTCTTATATCTTAAGAGAGTCATTGGTTGGTGTGAAATGATGATATACTTATAGGAACTTGTCTATGAGCTTTACTTGTTAAGCAAGTACGGGAAACCCGTTATAATATACGAGTGAGAATGTTATTTATAATATTCTAATAAGAGTGGTACCACGGAATCTAACCTTTCGTCTCTTGTTTGAGGCGATAGGTTTTTTTATATTTCAACATAAATTATACTAGGAGGTCAATTAATGGGAAATTACGGAACTGCCATAGATAAAAAATGGCAAGAAATTTGGGAAAAAAACGAATTATATAAGTTCGATTCTTCAAAACTAGATAAAAAACTTTATACATTAGAAATGTTCTCTTATCCATCAGGAAGTCAATTACATGCTGGTCACTGGTTTAACTATGGTCCAGTAGATTCTTGGGCTAGACTTAAAAGAATGCAAGGATATAATGTATTCCAACCAATGGGATTTGATGCTTTTGGTTTACCTGCAGAAAACTTTGCTATAAAAACAGGAATTCACCCTCAAGATTCTACTTATAAAAACATAGAAACTATGGAAAAACAATTAAAAGCTATGGGTGCTATGTTCAATTGGGAAAATGAAGTTATTACTTGTGATCCTGATTACTATAAATGGACACAATGGGTTTTCTTAAAATTATATGAAAAAGGATTAGCTTACAGAAAGAAAGCTCCTGTTAACTGGTGTCCATCTTGTAATACTGTTCTTGCTAATGAACAAGTTGTTGAAGGATGCTGTGAAAGATGTTCAACAGAAGTTACTAAAAAAGAACTTACTCAATGGTTCTTAAAAATAACTGATTATGCTGATGAATTACTAGATAAACTAGATACATTAGATTGGCCAGAAAAAACAGTTGCAATGCAAAAACACTGGATTGGTAGATCTACAGGAGCTGAAGTAAAATTTAAAGTTAAGGACTCAGACCTAAGCTTTGATGTATTTACAACAAGAGTTGATACATTAAATGGTGTTACATATGTTGTTTTAGCACCTGAAAATAAATTAGTTGATAAATTAACAACAACTGAAAATAAAGCTGCAGTAGAAGAATATAAAGAAGCTGCTGCTAAACAATCTGAAATAGAAAGACAATCTATATCAAAAGAAAAAACAGGAGTATTTACTGGTTCTTATGCAATAAACCCTATTAACGGTAGAGAAGTTCCTATTTGGATCTCTGATTATGTACTTGCAACATATGGTACTGGTGCAGTTATGGCAGTTCCAGCTCACGATGAAAGAGACTTTGCATTTGCAACTAAGTTCAATTTACCAATTGAAAGAGTAATAGAAGACAAGAATGGTAAAGAAACAGAACTTCCTTATTGTGAATATGGTATTCTTACTAACTCTGGTGAATTTGATGGTTTAACTACAGAAGAAGCTAAAGTTAAAATAGTTGAAAAACTATCAGAACAAGAATTAGGTTCACAAAAGGTTAACTATAGATTAAGAGATTGGTTAGTTTCTAGACAAAGATACTGGGGTGCTCCAATTCCAATGATTTATTGTGAAAAATGTGGTACAGTACCAGTTCCTGAAAAAGATCTTCCAGTTAAGTTACCATATAATGTAGAGTTTACACCAGATGGAAAATCACCATTAGCTAAGTGTGAAGATTTTATAAATACAACTTGTCCTTGTTGCGGCGGACCAGCAAAAAGAGAAGCAGACACATTAGATACATTTGTATGTTCTTCTTGGTACTATTTAAGATATCCAGATAACAAAAACTCTGAAAAAGCATTTGATCCTGAAATAATAAATAAAATGCTTCCAGTTGATAAATATGTTGGTGGACCTGAGCATGCTTGTATGCATCTTCTTTATGCTAGATTTATAACTAAAGCATTAAGAGACATGGGATATTTAAAATTTGATGAACCATTTACTTCATTAACTCATCAAGGCTTAATATTAGGGCCAGATGGATTAAAAATGAGTAAGTCTAAAGGAAATACTATTTCACCAGATGATTATATTTCACAATATGGTGCAGATGTATTTAGAATGTACTTAATGTTTGGATTTGCTTATACTGAAGGTGGCGCATGGAGTGATGATGGTATTAAATCAGTAGCTAGATTCGTTGATAGAATTGAAAGAACTCTTGAAATTGCTAATGAAGCAATTAAATCTGGAAATGGTAAAACTACTATTGATAAAGCAGAAAAAGAATTAAACTTCTGGAGACATACTGCAATTAAAGGTGTTACTGAAGATGGAAATAAAATGCAATTCAATACTGCCATAGCAAGAATGATGGAATTTGTTAATGCTCTTTCTAAGTATATTCAAGAAGAAAACAAAAATTTAGAGTTCTTAAGAGAAACTGTACTTGATTTCTTAAGATTATTAGCACCATTTGCACCTCACTTCTCTGAAGAAGAATGGAGCTTAATGGGAATGAATTCTTCAATATTTAATGAATCATGGCCAAAATTTGATGAAAAAGCATTAGTTAAGGATGAAATTGAAATAGCTATTCAAATTAACGGAAAAATTAAAAATAGAATTAATGTTTCTTCTGACCTTGATGAAGAAGGTATCAAAGCTGCTGCATTAGAAGATGAAGTAATCAAAAATAATATTGAAAATAAAACTATTGTTAAAGTCATAGTTATTAAAGGAAGACTAGTTAATATAGTTGTTAAATAATTAAAAGGAATGGCACAATGCCATTCCTTTTATAATTCATTAAGAATAACCTTAAATCCTTCTAACATATCACTTATAAGTTTTTCATCTAACTTATAATAATACTCCATATTACCTGATATAGATAACTTAGTTGCAATTTCTTTTGCCATAGCCATCCAAGTTTCTGGTATGTACACCCAAACAATCTCATTATAACTACAACTAAGTAGAAAATGCTCTATTCCCCAAAAAGTATAGTCTTTAATTTTATGCAATTCTATAAACTTTTTATAATCCTCTACCATTCTCATAGAAATATTATAATTATAAATATCTACATAAAAATAATCAAACTCTTTTCTTTTAGCTTTAAAAGCATCCTCTTTAATTATTTTTATCTTAGGGTTATGTTCAAAATTGTGTTCATATAAATTAATTACATCTTCACTAATTTCATATACCGTAATCTCTTCTACATCTTTTTTTTTGGCCATTTCTTGAACAACATATCCTATTCCAAGCCCTACTATTCCAACTTTTCCTCTTGCAAATTTTATAATTTCATAAGTACTTTCTATTTCCTTATTATCTAGTCTCATTACAAGATTATCTTCATTGTAAAGTTCTATAACAGGAACTTTTAAATGTCCAGGTTTTTTATATAAATAACCATCTATAATTTCATCCGAAGTATTTAATTTAACTATTCTATGAGTACCGATGATGTCTTCATCAATCCTCTCATTGTACTCTTGTAGCAAATTTACAATAAATTCTTCATTATAGGGTTTCATCTTATTCTCCTTATTACATTGATTTTAACAATATATCTTTTAGTATATTATAATTGTATAAATAAGTAAAGAATCTTCCCCTTTTTAATCCAATTGTTTGTTTCTTAAATATTATTAAGATATGCTACTGCACTTAATGATGCAATATTTCCTTCACCAGCTGCTTTTATATATTGATATGGCTTACCTACACAATCTCCAGCTGCAAAGCAACCCTTAATATTAGTCTTCATAAGTCTATCAACTACTATATGTCCTTCTTCAACTTTTAATCCTGGAACTAATTGAGCTGGTGAAATTGCATCTTTAAGTATAAATACTCCATCTACATCAAGTTCATTTTCTTTAAGTATAAGTTTAGAAACTTTATCGTCTCCAACAACTTCTACTGGTTTATCAATTAAAACTTCTATTTCTTCATGAAGCTTACATTCTTCATTATATAATGGTATATAATAAACTTTTTCTGCTAATTCATTTACATAATTAGCTTCCTCTTCACCTTCTTTTATAGATGATATTATGGCTACTTTCTTTCCCTTGTAAAGTGGAGCATCACAAGTAGCACAATATCCAACCCCTCTTCCTAAGAACTTTTCTTCTCCAGGTATAGGTCTTGTAAATTCAACGCCTGTTGCTAATATTAATGATTTTGCTTCATACATTTTTTCATTAACCATTAGTGCAAAGTAATCACCCATTGCATATATATTATTAACTCTTTCTTCAGTTATACTTATATCCATCTCTTTAATATGCTTTAAAAATGCTTTTCCAAGTTCATCTCCTGATGAATTAGGAAAACCTAAATAGTTATTTATTTTAGGTGCTTTTTGTATCTTTGCACTTAAATTGTTGCTTCCAAAAATAATGAATGACTTATTTCTAATTTTACAGTTAAGGGCTGCAGATAATCCTGCTGGCCCTGATCCTATAATAGCAACATCATACCTACTCATTAAAGAACCTCTTCAATAGCTTCTTTTAAGTTATCTTTTGGTTGGAATCCTACCTTAGTATCTATTAATTCTCCATTCTTAAATATCTTTATTGTAGGTATATTTACTACCTTATACATATTAGCTGTAACTGGATTTTCATCAACATCTATTTTAACTATTTTAGCATCTGGTACTTCTTGAGATAATTCTTCTAAAACTGGAGCTAACATTTTACATGGTCCACACCAAGTTGCATAAAAATCTACAACAACTACTCCACTGCTTTTTAAAACTTCTTCTTCAAAATTGTTATCATTTACGTGACTTAACATAATGACTTCCTCCTTAAAAATTATCTTTTTATTAACTTTATATCAATTTTTTTATTTTGTCTAGTATGTATCTTTCCCCCTTGCAATGAATTTTATATATGATATACTAAATATATAATAAATATTATCAAGTAAAAATTATTATAAAAGAGGTGGACATAGTGAAAGCTGTAACAATAAGTGCAGAAGCATATACTGAATTTAAAAACTTTTTAGATGAAAATAACATAGAAAATTATAATATAAGAATTAATTTAGCTGGATTTGCTTGTAGTGGTCCTGTTTTCAATATTTCAGTTAGCGAAGCTACTGATGAAGATTTATCTGAAACTATTAATGATGTAACTTTCATCGTTGAAAAGAAGTTAATGGATGAGTTTGGTGGTTTCATCATTCTTTCAACTGAAGAAAATGAAGGCAGAGGACTTTCATTAAAACCAGTTATAACACCAGAAGGTGGCGGTTGTTCTAGCTGCGGTGGCGGTTGTCACTAATATAAAAAAGCTATCTCGAAAGAGATAGCTTTTTTATATTATTTATCTTTCTTTTTAATAATATAATCTACTGCTATAGCTATAGCTCCGTCACCAGTTACATTAGTAGCTGTTCCAAAACTATCTTGTGCAGCATGCAATGCAATCATTATAGGTTTTTCTACTGTTCCAAAACCAAGCATTGATTCTAAAAGACCTAAAGCTGCCATTACTCCTCCTCCAGGTACTCCTGGAGCTGCTATCATTGTTACACCTAGCATAAATATAAATGGAAGTATAAGTCCAAATGTAGGAGTTTGCCCATTCATATACATAACCCCCATAGCTGTTAAAACTAATGTCATTGTATCTCCAGCTAAATGTATTGTTGCTGCTAATGGTACAACAAAATCTGTAACTTCTTCACTTACATTATTTTTAGATACACATTGTAATGTAACAGGTATAGTTGCAGCTGAAGATTGTGTTCCTAAAGCTGTCATATATGCAGGTAACATATTTTTTATTAACTTAAGTGGATTTTCCTTTTTTATTGTTCCTGCTATTAAATATTGAATTAATATATATATTAATTGTAATGAAAATAAAATTACATATACTATTGCAAATGACTTTAATGTATTAAAAATTTCTCCACTAAAACTCATTTTTGCAAATACGCAACCTATATATATTGGAACTATAGGTATTAATACTTTTGTTATAATACCTAACACTATTTCATTAAATTCTTCCGCAACCTTTAAAATAGTACTATTCTTTAAACTTGCAATACCAATTCCCATTACAAAAGCAAATACTAGTGCAGACATTACTCCCATTAATGGATCTATATCAATAGTAAAATACGGAGTTATTGTTACTCCTTCTTCTCCTAAAGAACCTACACTAGATATAAATCTTGAAAGAAATAACTTTCCTATAATAAATGCTAATAGTCCTGCCCCCAAAGTAGATATATATGCAATTACTGTAGTTATTAACAAACCCTTTCCTGATTTTTTACCAAGAGTAGCTATTCCCGGAACTATAAATCCTACTATTATTAAAGGTATAATAAAAGATAAAAAGTTACTAAAAATTCCACTAAACGTAGCTAAAATTCGTATAGGAAATAATATATTAAGGCTTTTACAAAGAATTCCTGCCCCTATTCCTATTATCAATGCAATAATTATCTTACCTATTAAAGGTATTTTTTTCATAAGATCCCCCACCTTTTCATCGCTTGTATTTGTCACAAAAACATCCGTCTTAATTATAAAAACATGTTTTCTGTATAAAGTCAAGTGTTTTCTATATAAATACAACAAAAAAAAACTGTTAAAAACTATTTTAATAGTTTCTTAACAGTTTTTTATCTAGCCCAATCATGTATTACTTCTCTAATCATTTCTAAAGCAGTATTTTTTCCTTCTCCAACAACTTTATTCTTATTTATTCTCTTTACGTAACCATAGTGCTTTTTTAATGAGAATTCTTCATTTCCTGTCAAAACCCAAATTATATTTTTACTTATAGGTTTTATATCTAATTCCTTTTCTCCAACTCCATCAGTAAAATATACTAGAATATTATTTCTTAAATTATTTTCTCTCATATACTTAATTACAGGTAAAAAAGCAGTTGAACCTGTATTAGATTTTCTCTTTCTTATATCATTAGGAGAATTTAACTTATATACTCTTCTAATTTCATTATCGCATTCAATAACTGTTATCTTAGCTTTATGACTTTTAGTTATACATAATATTTCTATCATTATATCTTTAATATCATCATCTGTCATACTTGCACTAATATCTATTGCAACTACTATTTCTGGAGTCATATCAGGAAGCTTTCCTCTTAAATCTACTCTATCAGGTTGTCTTCTATTTCTTCTCATTATTGTTTTCTTATATCCTGATCTAACAGACGGAAGCATATTTTTTAATATATTCTCCCATGAAAGCTCACTTTTTTTATTATACTCTTGTATAAGTTTCATTATATCATCTGGTAATTTTTCATCACTTAGACTTAATGCTATTTTCTTTACATTATTATTAATAATATCGTGGCTTATTTCTATCTCTTCCCATATTTTATGAGATGTTGATATATCTACTTCTCTAGCAATCTTATCGCTATTCTTTATTTTTTCACTTTCTTTAACTCTTTTTTCTAACATTCTTTGTAATGTATCTGCATATTCTTCTACTGTTCTATCTTTCTTAAGATCAATATTAAATTCTTTTGATACTGTCTCGATTCTTTTAGCATCAAAAGGCATATTTTTAATAAATTGATTTATAGAAATATCTAATGCAAGAGTTACTGCCTCATTACTATATACATCCCTTAATACCCTTTCTCTCTCATGGTGAAGATACATTATATGATATATTTCATGCTTAAAAAGTGCTGACATTTCTAATTCTTCATATTTTAAAAATAATATTGGATTAAAATACATAATGAAATTATCAACCTTTGGTATTGTTGCTATTGGTGCAGTTATATCCAATCTTATATCTTTTTCAATCTTTAGCATAAAATATCCAAAAAAGCTATCTTCGCTTTGAATCATACTTATTATTATATTAGATATAAAATCAAAAAATTTTTTTCTAAATTCTCCTGTTATATCATCTTCAGATTGTAAATTAACAACTTTATTTAAAAGATTAATTTTTTCATTAAAAAAATCCATATTACCTCCTAAATATTAACATATATTTTAAAGAAAGTTTCTATAAACTCATCACAATCTAATAACGCTTCATATAACTTATTTGAATAATCCTTTTTAATTTCTTTCATAATACCAAGCCTCAAATCTCTAGGGTAACATTCTAATAAGTTAGAAAATAACTCTATGTTACGCTTATTATTATTCTCTTCTAAGAAATTTAATGAGCTTTTTGCTAATATATATAATCTTGATTGAGATTCATTATATAATTCTTCTTTTAATTCTATAGGTAAAACTTCATAACTAAATAAATCTTCTACATTTATTAATGCCTTCTTCTTATTTGATATAAAGTTTACAAAATCTGTAGCTATACTTAATCCAACATTTCCTTTAACTACATTTAATAATATATTTAATGGATATCTATCAGGAAATTTTTTATATAATGTATATGCTTTAGAGACTCTTTCCCAACTTCTTGGAGTAGCCTTTATATTTTCTTTTGAATCTGGAGTATGTAAATAAGAAGGAAACATTGATAAGAATTCTATTATATCAGTATTTATATTTCCCTTTCCCATTCCCCATCTAATCCACTCTTTTATATCTGATTCCATTTGAAGCCAAACAAATCTATCCTCTTGTGCTGGGTCCATATCAACAACTTGATAATCACTATATTCAAAATCCTCATATTTACTTGATGGATTCATAGCTGCAATTATTTTTATTCCATTAGGTAAAATATATCCATTAATTTCTCTATTTAAAATAAGATTCATTAATTCTTGCTGAACAGCATGCTCACATCTATTAAGTTCATCTATAAAAAGTAATGCTTTACCATTATTTTTTAATGCCTTTTCTTTTAAATCTATTAACTTATAATGTGTAGCATATTCAGTTCTTCCATTATTAACAATAGGAAGTCCTCCTATTTCACCTTCTTTTAAAAGATTTGCATCTATGGTTACTATTTCATAATTATTAAGTTTACCAAGTTCTGAAACCAATGCTGTTTTTCCTATACCACTTTCTCCTATTATTAATGGTACATCACCAGCTTCAATTATTAGTTCTATTGTATGTAAAATCTCTGAATATCTCATAATATTTATCCACCTACTTTGAAAGAGTATAATCTATTAATATTTTCTTAGCTCTCTTATTTCCATACTCCCAAATAAACCTTATTTTATCCATTTCTAATATTTCTAGATTTAAGAAATCTCTTATATATTTTTCTGTAAAATCATTACTTTGTAATTTTTCTCTTAAAACATCTACAACTAATTCTGGCTCTATTGATTCATAAACATATTTAACAATATTTACATTGTCTCCTATAAATATTTTTAAATCATCTAAATCATAATCATTAATAAAATTAATAGCTTCTTCACTACTTAATATAGCTTTTCTCTTAATTGATAATGATGGAGATTTAATAAACTTTATTGCACCCCAATAATTATCTATAGCCTTTTCTTGTGTCTCTTCTGAAGGATTATTTATATATTTTATAGCATCATAATCCTTACTTACTGCTAATAAACAAAATTCTTCTGTTGGATTCTTTACGTATTGTATAGCCCAACCTTTACTTTTTATTGCTTCTTCTATAACTTTATTTGAAGGATTTTTAATTAACTTTAGTGAATTCCATAAACTATTCACTGCTAATATAGCTAAATCCTCTTCAATATTTTCAATATATTCTATTGATAATGGATTGCTTTTTATTGCTTCACTTTTTACATCATATGAAGGACTATCTACAAATTTTATTACTATTCCATTTCTCTTAACTGCTGTCTTTACCACATCTTCACTAGGATTTTCTATATCTCTAAGTAGCATTGGGTTTTCTTTAACTTTCTTTAATAATACTTCATTATCCATTCTTATTCCCTCCATATAAATTTTATCTATATTTTATATTATTTAATAATTGTTATCAAGTGCATAAAAATGGAACATAACTTAATTACTGTTACCCTAATTTCTTATTTCAGTAATTATTATGTTCCATCTTTACTAACTTTCTCTAAACTTTTCTATATCTCTATTTATACAAAATAGTAAATTATCTAATTCCCAAACTTCTCCGTCTTCAATCAACTTATTTAATGATCTTTCATATCTTCCTGCTTCTACAAATCTATCTAGTGAATTTAAAGTTAATATTTTATTCATAATAGTTGATATTATGTCTGACTTTACCTCAAATAACTTTTGAGCATCCTTTATTTCATCCTTTATTTCAAGCATTTCTTCATCTAATCTAAATGCAGCATCTGCAGCACTCTTTAGCTTATCTTTAAGTTCTATTGGCAATTGCTTCTTATACTTATAATTTAAAGAATGTTCTATAGTTGCCCAGAAATTCATAGCAAGAGTTCTTATTTGAAATTCTGCTAAAATTTCAACAGGTCCACTAGCCATATTTACAGGATACTTTATTATCATATGATAACTTCTATATCCACTTGCCTTAACATTTCTTACATAATCCTTCTCATAAAGAATTTGCATATCCTTTCTACCTCTTAGGATTTCAACAACCCTATCTATATCATCCACAAACTGACACATTATTCTTAGACCTGCAATATCTTCAAGTTCATATCCTATTCTGTTTACTGGTATTTCAAATTTATTTGCCTTTTCTAATATACTTGCTACTTCTTTAACCCTTCCAGTTACAAACTCTATTGGGGAATATTCATTTCTTCTTCTATACTCTTTTCTTATACTTCTAATTTTGACCTTTAGCTCTTCTACAGCTTGTTCATAAGGCATAAGAAAGTTCTTCCACTCGTTAACTGCCATAAAAAACCACCGTCCCTAAACAAGTTCTTCTATAGTTTAAAACACCTAATAATAGTATTTAATCTTGTAAAATCATTTTAGGACAAAAATTCAAATAATCACATGAAGTCATTATATAATCTATACCATCTATATTTTCATCCAAAACCTTGCCTTGTAATGCTGGTCCATGTAAATGACCATATATAACTTTTTCTACATTATATTCTTTAAAAATTTTTATAAACTCACTCTCTTCAAATTTATCACTAGTTGGAGGATAATGTAACATAACTATTATTTTTGAATAGCCAGAATTCCTAGCTTGATCTAATGAAAGTCTTAATCTTATAAGCTCTCTACTATAAATTTTTTTATCTTTCTCTGTAAATTTATCTGATTCTGGACTTATCCATCCTCTAGTTCCACATATAGCATATTCTTTATATGGGAAAAAGTTATTTTGAATAAACTTAGTTTTTTCAAACATAGCATTTAACTTACTTATGCTACTCCACCAATAATCATGATTTCCCTTTGAAATAATTTTATTTCCAGGTAGATTATTAATCCAGTTTAAGTCATCAATACTATCTGAAGCTTTCATAGACCATGAAATGTCCCCTGCTATTAATACAGTATCTTCTTCTTTCACTATAGATAACCAATTTTCTTTTATTTTTTCATCATGTTTTTCCCATTTGCTTCCAAATATATCCATTGGTTTTTCAGCATTAAATGATAAATGTAAATCTGATATAGCGTATAAAGCCATAATTTTTCTCCTCTTTCTTTACTTGCCTATATAATATTATATCTATTAACACTTAAGGTCAATATTTTATAAGAAGTTTTATCCATTTTTTGTAATTTATATAAATTTAATCCATATCTTATATGAAGCTATTTATTAAAGTTATTTAAATTTTTATGTAATTTACTAGAAACTTTTTTTAATTTTACAAATTCAATTCTTCCTACTATAATATTATAAATTTTTAATAATTAATGCAATTAAAATTTATACATAAAAAAAGGATCACCTTTAGTGACCCTTTTTATACTAATTCTACTTTATTGTAGTTTTTCTTACCTCTTTTTATTAAAGCTGCTCCATCTTTAAAATCTTCTTCAATTAGTGTTCTATTAACATCTGTTACTTTTTCACCATTAATAGATAATCCACCTTGCTCTATTAATCTTCTAGCTTCTTTCTTTGATGGAACTATTTTATTTCCTGCTAATAAATCAAGTATTCCAATTCCTAAATCTTCTCTTGATATAGTAACCGTTGGAACGTTGCTCATATCAACTCCACCAGCAAATAATGCTTCTGCTGCACTCTTAGCTTTATTAGCTTCTTCTTCTCCATGAACAAGTTTTGTAACTTCGTAAGCTAATACCGCCTTAGCTTTATTTATTTCAGCACCTTCTAATGCACCTAATCTTCTAACTTCATCCATTGGTAAGAATGTTAACAATGCTAAACATTTTTCTACATCTGCATCATCTACATTTCTCCAATATTGATAAAAATCAAATGGTGATGTTTTTTCCGCATCAAGCCATAATGCTCCACCTACTGTTTTACCCATTTTTTGTCCTTGGCTGTTTGTAAGTAAAGTACAAGTCATTGCAAATGCTTCTCCTTGAGCCTTTCTTCTAACTAATTCAACACCTGCAATCATGTTAGACCATTGATCATCTCCACCAAGTTCCATTTTACAGTTATACTTTTGATTTAATACGTAGAAATCATATCCTTGCATTAACATATAGTTAAATTCTAAGAATGATAATCCTTTTTCTAATCTTTGTTTAAAGCATTCTGCAGTTAACATTCTATTTACTGAGAAATGAACTCCAACTTCTCTTAGGAAATCTACATAATTAAGATTTAATAACCAATCTGCATTATTAACTAAGATTGCTTTATCATCACTAAAGTCTATGAATTTTTCCATTTGCTTCTTTATGGCATCAACATTATGTTGGATTTGTTCTTTTGTAAGCATTTTTCTCATATCTGTCTTACCACTTGGATCTCCAACCATTGCTGTTCCTCCACCAAGCAAAGCTATTGGTCTATGACCTGCTCTTTGCATATGTGCCATAAACATCATTGCTATAAAATGACCTACATGCAAACTATCTGCTGTTGGATCAAAGCCTATATAAAAAGTTATTTTCTCCTTTTCAAGCAATTCTCTTGTTTCTTTTTCATGAGTGAATTGCTTTATGTATCCACGTTCCAATAACTCATCTAATACATTACTCATTTTTATTCCTCCTAATATAATTTCCAAAAATGGCTATATGACTTAAGTATACCCTTATTCTAATGTTTTATCAACTCAATTATTTCTTAAGTATAATAATACAAATAGTTTTTTACTTATTATATTAAAGGCACTACATATAGTTCTCTTATATGTAATGCCTTTATTTAATATTTATAAACTATCTCTTATTAAGCTACTTCCATCAATGATTATATTTACATTTACATTAAAATCTGTATTGTTTAATGGATCTTCTATATTAGAATTAGGATACTTCTGCTCTAAAAGCTTACTTACTCCTAATATATCTATATTATTCTCTGTATAGTCCTTAAATATATTTGTAAGATAATTTTCTACTTTCTTTTCTTGAACATTCTTTATAAGATTTAATACTTCATTATCTACTACTAACTTTCCTTGAATTTCTCCTATGGATACTCTTATATCTACATTATTATTAAATATAATTCTTCCATCTTTTACTTTAATATCTTTATTTATATTCTTATTAAGTATGTCTAATGTAACAAACTTATCTGTTTCATTAGGATTCTGTACTTCAAATGTTCCCTCTTTTACAGGATTCATTAAAATATTATAGCTAAGTGTTTCATTTATTGGTAATCTCTTAACTAACTTATTATTTTTTATAACTACTCCTCCATTTAACTCAGCTTTCTTCTCTAATGTATCTTCTTTTATTTCAAGGGCACTTACTATACTTATTTTTTCTCCTGTTAACGTATCAGTTATATAATCATTTATATTTGAACTAATTAATTTTCCATTTCCCTTATTATTCTCTATTAACTGATCCAAATATAATCCTAAATACTCTTTATCATTTCCTATAACATCTAATAAATTTTCTACTTCTCCAAAGTATACAAACATATATGGCTTAAATCCAAACTCTTGACTATTATTAATTAAGTCTATATATTTTTTTATTCCATCTTGAGCAGCACTTTCTGTAAATATATAGGCTCTAACTTGACTAAAATTAAGTTTATTACTTGAAATAGCATCTGTAGTTCTTATAGCTTCTAACGCTGTTTTTCCTTCACCTTTAAACAGTACTCTAAGTCCTTGATCTGAACTATCTCCAGCATCTCTGTATGGTCTTACACAATCTAAGTAAATAACCACATTATCATTTTCATCTTTATCAAATATTATTGATGTTGCAAATGTGATTTTATTAATTTCTCTATAATTAAAACACCCTGTAAAATTAAATATTAATATTAGAATTAAGAGTAGACTACTTAGTTTTCTTTTCATTATCATCTTCTCCTCCTTCTTTAATTATCCTCTTTGATATTTTATTTAAATCACCTCTAAAAATTATATCTTTAAACTTATATGTATCTACGCTTCCAAGTGGGAATAAATATGAATATCCTCCAGTTTCTAAATCTCCTAATTTTGTTATTAATATTAAGCTTATTAAAAAGAAACCTGGAAGACCAAAAATACCACTAACTAAGGTTATTATAATAGACCATACTGACATAGCTCCATATACTTTTGGTATCAAGAAATAGCTTAGTGTACTCACTGCTATTACTATTATGGTTATTCTTGAAGCAATACCTGCCCCTACAACAGCATCTCCTAAAATTAATGCGGCAACTATACTCATAGCTCCTCCTATTGGTTGTGGCAACCTTAATCCTGCTTCTTTAATTAATTGAAAAGCTATCATCATAATAATTACCTCAACTACTGTAGGTAAAGGAACTCCTGCCCTTGCAACTGCTAGCCTAAACATAAATAGCGAAGGTATTAATGAAAAATGATATGTTACTATAGCTAAATACATACCTGGTAAAAATGTAGCAATAAAAAAAGCTATCCATCTTAGCACTCTAGTAAAATTAGCAAAATATTTATTTAAATAATAGTCATCTGGTGCTTGAAAGTTTTCCAAAAAGAAATATGGTACAGTAATAACAAATGGAGTTCCATCTACCATAACTGCAACTCTTCCTTCAAGTATTTTAGATGCTATCTCATCTGGTTTCTCACTATATCCTACAGTGTCAAATACACTTTTTTTCCCTCTTAACCTATCTTCAATATAATTTGTGTCTAAAATAAAATTTAAGTCTAACTCTTTTATTGTATCTCTTACATGGTTTATTAAATATTCAGGTGCAACACCATGTATATAAGAAAGACATACTACAGTTTGACTCTTATCTCCAACATATATAGGCTCAAATTTTAAATCTGAATTTTTCACTTTTCTTCTTATAAGACATATATTATCCACAAATAATTCTGTAAATCCTTCTCTTGGGCCTTTTACTACTGCTTCTGTAACAGGAATAGATACTCCTCTTCTTACAAATCCTTTTACTTCACAGTATATAATTTTATCTTCATTATCAAATAAAAGTATTATATCTCCAGATAAAACATGTAATATTGCATCTTCTAAATCTTTTGCATAGTTTACAATATTAATATCTAAAACCTTAGTTACTACATCATTTAAATTGTTACAATTCTTATCTGTATTTTTAAGAGGTGCAACAATATACTCACTTATATCTTTTCCACTACATAAATCATCAATAAATACTAATGTACAGTTTCCTAGTGGTGTAACAATTTCTCTATATTTTACATCAAAGGCATTCTCAAATCTTTTTTTTACTATATCTAAATTTTTATTCATAACATCACCCAATTTTATTATTCTCTATTCTTGGTTTAATATTCCCCTTTTTGCTAATACTATTATTGAAATAAGGAGGGTTTTTTTATGAATAAATTATCTACAAAACATTTTATATTTTTTATATTAGGAAGCAGTCTAATAACAATAAAAAGCTATTCTTCGATTTTTATAAAGCTTGGAGGGAGAGATACCTGGCTTTTATTTTTAGTATCAGCTTTAATATTAAGTCTTTTATTTATATTAATTTTAAAAATATGCAGATATAAAAATATTTACGATATACAAAAAGCATTTTCTTCCTCAGGATTTTTAGGAAAGGTGCTCTTATTTATTTTTTCAATTGGATTATTTTTATCTTCAATAGAATCTGCTTCAACACTTTCAAGCTCAATACATACTAATTATTTTTTATCAACACCTACTTGGTATTGCTTAATATTCTTTTTAGTATGTACTTCATATGTATTAACAAAAAATATTAATTCTATTTTAATACTTATTTTAATAACAATTACAGCAACTTTATCTGGAGATATTTTACTATTTGCACTTATGATAAAATATCTAGATTTTTCTTATTTACTACCTATTATGGGAGATGGATTAACTTATACTAAAATTATTGATATTTTATTAATGGTATCTGCACTATCTTCTGTTTGCATTATACTACCTTATATTAAATACTTAAGAGGAGATAAAAATAAATTAATTGCTCATTCAAATATAGGTTTAATAATATGTTATCTAAGCATATTATCCTCAATTGTATCTGCAATAACATTTTTTGGACCAATAAGAGCATCAAATATTTTTTATCCAGAATACATACAATCTCAAAGAGTACAGATAGCTCACTTTTTAGAGTTTGGAGAATTATTTTATATATTTAAAAATACTTGTATGTGGTTTATTAAATATATACTAGCATCCTATGGAATTTTAATATTATTTGAAAATTCTATTAAGAATAAAAAAATATTTATTATTATATATAGCTCCATAATATTTATAGCTTCTTGGCTTTTAACTCAAAATCAATACTATTTCTTTGATTGGTTAAAGCTTATGCAAATATTATTTTTAATAACTTTATTAGTAGCTCCTTTAATTGGATTATTAATATGCAAAAAGAACCATCTCAAATAATATAGAGATGGTTCTCTTCTTAATTAAATGCTCTTTTCTTAGCTGTTAATAATACTCCGCTTAGTAAAACTGCAAGTATAATTCCAGTTGTTACTTGTATTATATTTCCTACTATATCTTTAGCTGCATATAAAAGACCTGATACTAAACCTATTTTTTCTGTAAGAAATGCTGCAAGTATTGTTCCTGCAAAGAAATATCCTATTACCATTACTATTCCACCAATGATAAAAGCAATTATATATTCCTTTTTAAAACCTAATTCTTTACTACTATTCATTCGCTCTATTAGTGCACCAGTTACATATGCCATTAAACCTTTTATAATAAATGTGAATGGTGCCCAATATATATATCCACCTAATGCATCTACTAAAAACATTCCTAATGCACTAGTTATTGATCCTTTTTTCTTTCCAAGAAGAATTACTGATAAAAATACCATACAATCTCCTATATGAACAAATCCACCAACGCTTGGTACTTTTATAATACTTCCACATAAATAAACTAATGCCGTCATTAAAGCCATAAGTACTAAATCTCGAGTTTCTAATGATTTTCTTTCTTTTACATTATACATATATATCCCTCCTAATAATAACTATATTATGCTATTATTAATTATCAAAGCAAATGTATGGGTACATTGTTGCAGGTAATATTTATTATGATATATATTGGTATTTTATCTTATTAAGTTTGACAGTTAATTTTGTAAATTCTATAATTAGAAAGAGTATATTGCTCACTAACTTAATTAATAGAGAGGTGTATTTAATGAGCGAAAACGTTGAAAATACAAATAAAAAAGTAATCTTTAGTGGTATACAACCTTCTGGAGATTTAACTCTAGGAAACTATCTAGGAGCATTAAAAAACTGGGTTAAACTTCAAGATGAATATGATTGCTATTACTGTATAGTTGATTTACATGCTATAACAGTAAAACAAAAACCAGCTGATTTAAGAAGAAGAACTTTAGAGTTATTATCTATATATATAGCTTCTGGTATTTCACCTGATAAAAATACTATATTTATACAATCTCATGTTCCTGCACATTCTGAATGTTGTTGGTTATTAACATGTAACTCATATATGGGTGAACTAGGAAGAATGACTCAATATAAAGATAAATCTCAAAAATACGGAAATAACTCTAATTCAATAGGGGCTGGATTATTTACTTATCCAGTTTTAATGGCTGCAGATATTCTTTTATATAATTCAGATTTAGTTCCTGTTGGAAAGGATCAAACTCAGCATTTAGAGTTTGCTAGAGATCTTGCAACTAGATTTAACAACACTTATAGCCCAACATTTAAGCTACCAGAAGGATACATTCCAAAAGAAGGTGCTAAAATTATGGACTTACAAGAACCAACTAAAAAAATGTCTAAGTCTTCTGATAATCCAAATTCATTTATATTAATGATGGATCCACCAGAAGTTATTAGAAAGAAAATTAGCCGTGCTGTAACAGATAGTCTTGGTATTGTAAATTATACTGATGATCAGCCAGGAGTTAAAAATCTTTTAAATATTTTATCAGCTATTAAAGGTACTTCTATAGAAGATCTTGTTGCTTCTTATGAAGGAAAGGGTTATGCAGAATTAAAAAATGATGTAGCAGATGCTATAATAGATGAACTTACTCCAATACAAGAAAAAGTTAAAGAGCTTCTTTCAGATAAAGCTTACTTAGAAAGCATTTACAGACAAGGAGCAGAAAAAGCTGGATATGTTGCAAATAAAATATTAAGAAAAGTTCAAAAGAAAATTGGATTTATTCCAAGATAAAAGAGAGACTTTTATATGATTAAAAAATTAACTAATTTTTTTACAAATAACTTTTACTTTTCTTTCTTTTATTTAGTTTCAACATTGCTATTAATAACTATTTTTAATGATTTATTATTTGTAAATATTCTATTAAAAATTTCATTGGCTTGGGGAATTTGTTTATCATTATTTCACATATATAAGATTTTAAAAAGAAGACCTAATAAAATAGAAATTTCTATATTTATCTTCTTATTATTATCTTTACTACTTACAATTATTTTTTATAGAAGTATTACAAATTTAAAAGTATGGGTTGTAAATCTTGTGTTAATGACAGGAGTATTTTATATTGATGATAAAAAAAGTAAAGAGGAACTTAATAAAGAACTTTATATAATATCTGCTTTCTTCTCAATTTTTATGTTTATAACATTTTTAATTTCTGTAGTTATTTACTCTCAAAAGACAGGAATAACTCAAGAAGAAATCTTATATGGAGAAAAGTGGGGATTATTTATATATAAAAATTCACTAGCTATATCAGCAGGAGTTGCCTCATTATTATCTGCATTCTGCTATTTACGAAGTGAAAAAAAATATACAAAAATATTCTTTTTATTAAATACAATAATTCAAATAATAGCTGTTTTTGTTTCTAAAGGAAGAAGTGCCTTATTACTACTTTTAGCTATTCCATTTATATTTATATTTACTAAATTTAAAAATAAGATTTTTAGAGCTTGCTTAGTCATAATACCTTCTATTACTTGTATAACAGGTTTTGCATTATTCCATGAAAAGTTGTTTAACTTTTTATCAGGAAGAAATGAGCTTTGGTATTCAGCATGTCTTCTAATAAAAAATAACCTATTTACAGGAGTAGGAAATGAAATGCTAGTAGAAGATGTTTACTCTATGAGACCAGATGTTATTCTTCCTGGTATAGAATTTGGTAGACTTCATAATATATTTCTTCAAATTGTAAGCGAAAATGGAATTGTATTATTAATAGTATTTTTATCTATTTTATATTTTGCATTTTCTTCTTTAATTAGAAACGTTGATAACTTAAAAGGACATTCTTATTTTATTAACACAACTTTATTATCATTAATTGTAGGCTTAGTTTTTGTAAATTTATTTGAAAGCAACTTAATATATGTAACAAGTTTTATAGCAATTGTTTTCTGGATTTATCTTTCTTATACTTTATCTATAAATAATAAAAAATAGATGCTATATAGCATCTATTTTTTATTTCCAAGGACAACTATTTAAGTATGATATAAAGTCATTTCTAAGTTCAGGCTTCTTTAAAGCATACTCTATTGTGGCTTGTAAAAAACCTAACTTATCTCCAACATCATATCTTCTTCCCTCAAATTTATATGCATACATAGCTTCTTGACTTATTAAAGTTCTTAGGGCATCTGTTAATTGTATCTCATTACCCTTACCTGGTTCAGTATTTTCTAATATGTCAAATATTTGAGGTGTAATTATATATCTACCTAAAATTGCTACAT
>JAFADP010000190.1 GCA_023424785.1 Bacillota bacterium | reverse complement strand
GTTTTAATATCACACTCTTCATAAGTTGGGATATAATCACTATCACTTTCCCATTCTCCAAAATACTTATCTAATAGTTCATTTAATTCTTTTTCATCAAATTTTCCACATATAGATACTACAGCATTTTTAGGTGTGTATTTAGTATTAATAAAATTCTTAAGATCGTCTCTTGAAAAACTTTTAATTTTATCAATTGTTCCTAAAATAGGATAAGATAATGGATTATCTCCATAGCAAGCTACTGCATGTAAATCTTCAAGAACATCCTCTGGACTATCTTCACTCATATTAATTTCTTCTATAACAACACTTTTTTCTTTCTCCATTTCTTGAGTATCAAAAACTGAATTTAATATCATATCTGATAATATTTCTAATGATAAATCTAAGTGTGTTGATAAACTTTTAACATAATAACATGTAGCCTCTTTACTTGTAAATGCATTTATCTGTCCACCTACATTTTCTATAGCTTCCACTACCTCTTTAGAATTACGCTTTTCAGTTCCCTTAAAGAACATATGCTCTATAAAATGAGATATTCCATTTAACTCTAAAGTTTCATTTCTTGAACCATTTTTTATCATTATACCTACAGAAATGGAATTAACACCATCTATTTTTTCAGTAACAATTCTAAGTCCATTTTTTAATTTATATAGATTATGCATAATACCTCCTTTACATACTCAAGACCTATTGATATATAATATTCAAATTATTTCTATTTATTTGTATATAGAAAAAAAAGGCAATCTTTCTTGCCCTTTTCTATATTTTGTTATTCTTGTTCTTTTTCTTGATCTAATAAAGCATCTTTTCTTGAAAGATTTACTCTTCCTTGGTTGTCAATTTCAACTACCTTAACTAATATTTCGTCACCAACAGATACAACATCTTCAACTTTGTTTACTCTATTTTTATCAAGCTTAGATACATGAACTAATCCTTCTTTATTAGGAAGAACTTCTACAAAAGCTCCAAATGTAGTTATCTTAGTAACTTTTCCTAAGTAAACTTCTCCTACTTTTACTTCTTTTGTTAATCCTTCTATAATTTTTATAGCAGCATTTACACCTTCATGATCTTCTGAAGAAACAAATACAGTACCATCTTCTTTAATGTCAATCTTAACACCAGTATCAGCAATTATCTTATTAATTACCTTTCCACCAGCACCAATTACATCTCTTATTTTTTCTGGATCTATTTGCATAACTGAAGTTTTTGGAGCAAATATTGATACATCTTTTCTATTTGATGGAATACATTCATTAATTTTATCTAATATCATAAGTCTAGCTTTTCTTGCATCTCTTATAGCATTCTCAATTATACTAAAACTCATACCTTTAATTTTAGTATCTACTTGAATAGAAGTTATACCTTCTACTGTTCCTGCAACTTTAAAGTCCATATCTCCAAAGAAGTCTTCAATACCTTGAATATCAGTAATTACTGCTTCTTGAGTTAAATCCTTAGAAGTTATAAGTCCCATAGCAATACCTGCTGCTGGTCTCTTTATTGGAACACCTGCATCTAATAATGCTAATGTTGATCCACAAACAGATGCTTGTGATGTTGATCCATTAGAGCTTAATACTTCTGATACTAATCTAATAGTATATGGGAATTCTTCTTCTGAAGGTATTAATGGTTCTAATGCTCTTTCAGCTAAAGCACCATGACCTATTTCTCTTCTTCCTGGTCCTCTTAATGGTTTAACTTCTCCAACACTATATCCTGGGAAGTTATAATGATGCATATATCTCTTTGAGCTATTTTCCTCAATTCCATCTAGAATTTGAGTATCTCCTACAGATCCTAATGTAGCTACAGTCATAACCTGAGTTAGTCCTCTAGTGAATAATCCAGTACCATGAGTTCTTGGTAATATACCAACTTCACAAGTTATTTTTCTTACTTCGTCAAATGCTCTTCCGTCTGGTCTTCTCTTTTCATTAAGTAGCATATTTCTAACTACTTCTTTTTGCATATTGTAAACTACTTCTTTTATATCTGCAAGCTTATCTTCATACTTTTCATTGAAAGCTTCAGCTATTTTTTCATTTACTTCGTCCATTGCAGCATTTCTTTCATCTTTATCCATTATATACATTGCTTCTTTAATCATTTCTGAAGCAAACTCTTTTATATCCTTTTCAACTTCCTCATCTGGTGAATAAAGTTCTGGTTCATCTTTAACTTTTCCCATTTGCTTCATAGCATCTAATTGAAATTGTACTATTGGCTGACAAGCTTCAAATCCAAATTTAATTGCTTCAATCATAGTATCTTCAGGAATTTCATTTCCACCTGCTTCAATCATCATTACTCTTTCACTTGTAGCACATACTGTTAATGAAAGAATTGATTTTTCTCTTTCTTCAGCATTTGGATTAACTATAAAGTTTCCATCTATTAATCCTATTTGAACTGCACCTACTGGAGTAGTAAAAGGTATACTTGATAAACATAATGCAGTTGAAGCAGCATTAATTGCTAATATTTCTGGTAAATTATCTTTTTCTACAGAAACAACAGTACATACTACTTGAACATCATTTCTATATCCCTTTGGAAATAGAGGTCTCAAAGTTCTATCTACTGCTCTACCATTTAATATAGCTCTATCTGTTGGTCTACCTTCTCTTTTAATAAATCCACCAGGTATTTTACCAACTGAGTATAATCTTTCTTCATATTCAACGCTTAAAGGAAAGAAGTCTACTCCTTCTCTTGGCTTCTCAGAAGCATTAACATTTGTTAATATAACAGAGTCACCATAACTCATGAAAATTGCTGCATTTGAAAGCATTCCTATTTTTCCAAACTCTACTTTCATTTCTCTACCAGCAATAACTGTACTTAATATATTACTCATTAAAAGACCTCCTTCGATCTATGTGTATTTCTATTATTTTAAAATAATAGAGCGGAATTTATCCGCTCTCAAGATTACTTTCTTAAACCTAATTTTTTAACAATAGCTCTGTATCTTTCGATATCTTGTTCTTTTAAGTAATTTAAAAGTCCTCTTCTTCTACCAACCATCATTAAAAGACCTCTTCTTGAATGGTGATCTTTCTTGTGAACTTTGAAGTGTTCAGTTAAGTGAGTTATTCTTTCAGTTAATAACGCTATTTGAACTTCTGGAGAACCTGTATCTCCTTCTCCTCTTCCAAATTCTTTGATGATTTCTAACTTTCTTGCCTTATCCATGCTTTTAAGCACCTCCATAAAATTATCGCCTTAGCTCCAAGTAAAAAGATGGCGACCTTTTAACATAGAACTAGGTTCCTTGTTGTATTATATCAAAACATAAAAGTATTGTAAATATGTTTCTTATATAGCATATAGATTTTCTTTAGCTGCACTTTTTGCATCTTTTTTTAATTGATTTTTCAATTCGTCTATGGAATTGAATTTTTTTTCATTTCTTAAAAATTTCAAAAAATATAACGTTATTTCTTCTTCATATATATCTTTGTTAAAGTCTAATATAAAGGTTTCTACTGTTAATTTCTTACCATTTACTGTTGGATTGTTTCCTACAGAAGTTATTCCCTTATACAATCTATTATTCCACAAAACATTAGTATAATATACACCTATCTTAGGAAGTATCATTTCATCTTTAAAACCTAAGTTAGCTGTAGGAAATCCTATTGTTCTTCCAAGCTTTTTACCATGAACAACTTTTCCTCTAATAAAAAATGGCCTAGTAAGCATTAAATTAGCTTCTTCTATATCTCCACTTGTAAGTGCTTGTCTTATCCTTGTACTACTTATTGTCTCTTCATTATAAATACAAGTTTCCATAATAAATAATTTATAATTATATATCTCTGAAAGCTTTTTAAGAAGATTTACATCTCCAGAATTTTTATATCCAAATCTATAATCAAATCCAACAACTATACCTTTTACATTAAATTTATTACATAGATAGTTTATAAATTCTTCTGGAGAAAGTTTCATAAAGTCTGAAGTAAATTCTTCAAAATATACAATATCTACATTTTCTTTTTTTAGAATTTCTTCTTTTTCTTTATTATCTAATATAAGCTTAGGGCTATCAGTTGATTTAATAAACTTTCTAGGATGATTCTTAAAAGTATATACTACACTTGTGCCATTCATTTCATTTGCTAGTTCTACAACTTTTCTAACTAATGATAAGTGACCTTTATGAAGTCCATCAAAACTTCCAAGAGCAACATAACTATTAGTATTTAAACTCATTCCCTACTATCTCCTAAACATTTAATAACTTTTCCATCTTAAATCCTTGGTCATTTTTTCTTCCAAGGCCTAAAAATACATTATTTTCATCATATACTTTATATAAAATATCATTATTAACTTTATCTTTTGTAAATCTTTTATCTCCTACCCTAACTCCATTTATAATTAGCTTAGAATATCCTTTGCTTAAAGTAATTTTAGGATAGTTAATTAATGCTTCTTCTATAGAAATAATATAATTTTTAATGTTATCTTCTGTTAGTTCTTCTATATTAATGCTGTTTTTTTCTTCAAAGGAAGCTGTTTTAAATCTTTTAAGTTCTGTCATTGTAGCAAACACATTAAGCTTTTCTCCTATGTCGTAACAAAGACTTCTAATATATGTTCCTTTTGAACATGTAACATCCATTGAAACATAAGGTAAATCAATTTTAATATTTTCTATACTATAAATAGTAATATTTCTACCTTCTCTCTCAACTTCAATTCCTTTTCTTGCAAGTTCATATAATCTAACTCCATTTTTCTTAAGAGCAGAGAACATAGGTGGAACTTGGCAATACTCTCCCTTAAAAGAATTTATAACTTCAAATACTTCTTTATCATTTATATGAGATATATCTCTTTCTTCTAGGATTTCTCCTTCCAAGTCATATGTAGTAGTCTTGATACCAAGTTTAAATTTAACTGAGTATCCTTTTTCGCTATTCATTATATAATCAATTATCTTAGTAGCTCTACCAAGACAAACAGGTAAAACACCTGTCGCTTCAGGATCTAGAGTTCCAGTGTGCCCTACCTTTTTTTCATTAGCTACTTTTCTTACCTTACTTACTACATCAAAAGATGTCATCCCTTTATTCTTAAAAATATTAAGTACTCCATCCATATCTTACATCTCTTTTTCAATTTCTTTAATTATTCTATACTTTGTTTCTTCTAAAGATTTATTCATAAGTTTAAGTCCGGCAGCTTTTACATGTCCGCCTCCACCTAAAGCTTCTGCAACCTTTCTAACATCAAAGTTAGATTTTGAACGTAAGCTTGCTTTTACTCCATCTTCATCTTCTTTAGTAATTACAGCTACTTCTACACCTTTTATTCCTAAAGCTATTGAAATTATATCACTTGTATCTGAATTCTTTAAATTAAAACTGTCTATTTCAGCTTTTGACAACTCAATAAATGAAACCTTATTATTAAGTACTAATTCTAATTTATTTAGTGCATATCCTATAAGTTTTACTTTTTCATATGGTTTATTATTAAATAACTTATCATATATTTCAGTATTATTTACTCCAACATTAATTAATTCTCCACTTATATCATGTGTTCTTTGTGTAACATTAGAGTGTCTAAAGCATCCTGTATCAGTAACAATTCCTGTAAGTATGCAAGTTCCTATAGTCTTAAACACTTCTGCTTTGCTATCAAATGCAAAGCCTAATTCCTTAAGTAATAAATATATTATCTCAGCTGTTGCTGCTGACTTTGTTTCAATATAATTAATTACACCATACATTTCATTAGTAACATGATGGTCTATATTTATTAATGTACCACAAAAGTCTTCTATATTTGCACAAACTCTATCTCTATTTCCGCAATCTACAACAATAACTAAATCTGTATCATAAGTTGGCGTTGGCATACGTCCATCTATCTCTTTAGCACCTGGTAAGAATGCAAACCCCTCTGGAACTTCTTCTTTTGAAAGAATATATACATCTTTACCTAATTCCTTTAGTGCATTATAAAGAGCTAGAGCACTTCCTGTTGCATCACCATCTGGTGATGCATGGAAGGATATGCCTATTGTATTAGATTCTAATATAACTTTTGCAATATCTTTTAATGACATTTTACTTACCTCTTGTTCTTTCTATTAAGCTATCAATATGCATTCCATAATCAATAGAATCATCTAATTCAAATATAATTTGTGGTGTATATCTAAGATTTATTCTATGACCAATTTCTTTTCTTACAAAACCTGCTGCATTTCTTAATGCTTCTAAGTTTTCATTTTTTTCTTCTTCAGTATTTGTAAATATACTTACATAAACTTTAGCATATCTTAAATCTTTAGTAACCTTAACAGCTGTAACTGAAATCATAGCTGTTAATCTAGGATCTTTTATATCATTACGAATTAAGTTACTTATTTCTTTTTTTACTTCTTCGTTTATTCTGCCACCTCTATAATTAGGCATTTAAATCACCTCTTTTAAAGCTCTTTTCTAGCGATTGCTTCCATCTTGAATGCTTCTATAATATCGCCTTCTTTTATATCATTGAACTTTTCAACACTCATTCCACATTCATATCCAGCAGCTGCTTCTTTAACATCATCTTTAAATCTCTTTAATGATGCAAGAGTACCTTCGAATATAATTACACCATCTCTTAAAACTCTAACTTGAGAATTTCTTAATATCTTACCACTTAAAACATAACATCCTGCTATTGTTCCAACATTAGATATTTTATAAGTTTCTCTTATTTCAGCTTTTCCTAAAATAACTTCTTTGTATTCAGGTTCAAGCATACCTATCATAGCAGATTTAACATCTTCTATTGCTTCATATATTACTCTATAAGATTTAATTTCTACTTGTTCTTTTTCTGCTAAAGCTGATGCATTAACATCTGGTCTAACATTAAATCCTATAATTATAGCATTTGATGCAGTTGCAAGTGTTACATCTGTCTCAGTTACAGCACCAACTGCTCCATGTATTACTCTTACCTTTACATCATCAGTAGATAATTTTTCAAGAGATTGTCTAACTGCTTCTACTGAACCTTGAACGTCAGCTTTAACTATAATTGCAAGTTCCTTAACTTTTCCTTCTCTTATTTGATTATATAAATCTTCTAATGATACTTTATGTGAAGCATTTAATGTTTCAACTTTTAATTTTTCTTTTCTTAATTCTGCTCTTTCTCTTGCAGTCTTTTCATCCTTAAGAACATTGAATCTATCTCCAGCAGCTGGTACTTCTGAAAGTCCTAGTATTTCTACTGGAATAGATGGACCTGCAGATTTTATCTTATTTCCATCATCATCAAACATAGCTCTTATTCTTCCGTAAGTTGTTCCAACTAATATAGAATCTCCTACTGATAATGTACCTGTTTGAACAAGTAATGAAGCTACTGCTCCTCTTCCTTTATCAAGCTTAGCTTCTATAACAGTACCTACAGCTTTTCTATTTGGATTAGCTTTAAGTTCTAACATTTCAGCTGTTAAAAGAACCATTTCTAATAATTGATCTATATTAAGACCTTGTTTTGCAGAAACTGGTACACATATTGTATCTCCACCCCAGTCTTCTGAAACTAAACCATATTCAGTAAGTTCTTGTTTAACTCTATCAACATTTGCTCCTGGTCTATCAATCTTATTAATAGCAACAACCATAGGAACGTCAGCTGCCTTACAGTGGCTAATAGCTTCCTTAGTTTGAGGCATTATACCATCATCTGCTGCAACAACAAGAATAACTATATCTGTTATTTGAGCTCCTCTAGCTCTCATAGCTGTAAAAGCTTCGTGTCCTGGAGTATCTAAGAAAGTAATCTTTTCTCCATTTGCAGTTACTGTATAAGCACCTATATGTTGTGTTATTCCACCAGCTTCTGTGTTTGTAACTTTTGACTTTCTTATAGCATCAAGTAATGAAGTCTTACCATGGTCAACGTGTCCCATAACAGTTACTATTGGTGGTCTCTTAACTAAGTTTTCATCGTCTTCTTCTTCAACTGCTAATGATTCTAATTCAGAAGACTCTTCTTTCTTTTCACATAATATTCCATACTTATCACATACCTTAGCAGCTGTTTCATAATCAATTTCTTGGTTCATTGCTGCCATAACCCCTATAAACATAAGGTTCTTTATAACATCTGCATAAGATTTTTGAAGCATATCAGCTAATTCTTTAACAGTGATAGTTTCACCTATCTCAAGAATTGTATTTTCTGCAAATTCTTGTTCTGCTTTAGCTTTTTCTTCTGCTATTTGCTTCTTAGTCTTCTTCTTTTTCTTATTTCTCTTATTAACTTCTTCTGATAGTATTTCTTCATACTCATCAACAAGACTTCTCTTTTCTTCTGGTTCAATGTTTGCAACAAATTCTTTTATAAGTTCAGCATCTTCATCTTCTATAACACTCATGTGATTTTTAACCTCTACGCCAAACTCTTCCAGTAACATTTCTATTAATTTTTTTGAACTTATATTTAATTCTTTTGCCAATTCATATACTCTTATTTTTGACATAATGTCACCCCCGACTATTCTTTCATATTCTTTTCCTCCTGATAAAGAGAAATTAGCTTATGAGCCATATTTTTATCTTTAATAGCTAAAATTTTAACCTCTAATCTTCCAATAGCATCGCCTAACTCTTCTTTTGTAAAGTCTTCTATATATGGTATATCATTATTTATACAATGATTTCTAAACTTCTTTCTCGAGTTTTCTGAAGCATCTGGTGATAGAATAAAAAGAAATATACTCTTTTTATTTCTTTCATCATTACATTTACTATATCCTTCAATAACATTTCCAGATCTTTTTGTTAAACCTAAAAAATTAAAAAATTTATTCATTTTCAATTTCTTCCTTTAGTCTATTATATATCTCTTCACTTATTGGTGTATCTAGATTTCTGCTTAATCTTTTTGCTTTGAAGGCTTTTTCTAAGCATTCTTTACTTTTACATATATAAGCTCCTCTTCCTGACATCTTACCTTTAAGATCTACAGATACAACTCCATCAGGACTTTTTACTACTCTTATCAGTTCTTTTTTTGGTTTCATTTCCATGCACCCAGTACACATTCTTAGTGGTATCTTCTTTACCTTCATAAAAAATAAACCTCCTATTCAGTTACTAATGCCTCTTCTTCTGCTTTATCTTCTGCTGCTTCTGCTTGTGATTTACTCTTTATGTCTATTTTCCAATTAGTTAGCTTAGCTGCTAATCTAACATTTTGACCTTCTTTTCCTATTGCTAATGATAATTGATCATCATCAACAACAACTCTTGCAGATTTATTTTCTTCATCTACATCTACACTTAAAACTCTTGCTGGGCTTAAAGAGTTAGATATAAATTCTTCTGGATCTTTACTCCATTTTATAATATCTATTTTTTCATTCTTTAATTCGTTAACTATATTTTGAACTCTTGCTCCCTTAGGACCAACACAAGCCCCCATTGCATCTACAGATTCATCATTTGAGTAAACTGCTATTTTACTTCTTGATCCTGCTTCTCTTGAAATACTCTTTATTTCAACTACACCATCAAATATTTCTGGCACTTCAAGTTCAAATAATCTCTTAACAAGTCCTGGATGTGTTCTTGATACATGTACTTGTGCACCCTTAGAACCATTCTTAACTTCTACAATGTAAAGCTTAAGCTTTGTATTAAATGGATAATCTTCATTTGGCATTTGTTCTTTTTCTGTTATAACACCTTCTATCTTTCCAAGGCTAACAAATACCATTCCCTTATCTTTTCTTAAAACAGTTCCTGTTATTATGTCGAACTCTTTTTCTTTATATTCATCGTATATTATATTTCTTTCAGCTTCTTTTATTCTTTGAGTTACAACTTGCTTTGCAAGCTGAGCTGCTACTCTTCCGAAGTTCTTTGGAGTTACTTCTATTTCAACAATATCATCAACTTCATATGTTTTTCTTATTTCTCTAGCTTCTTCTAATGATATTTCAGTTACTTCATCATATACCTCATCACATACTAACTTTTGTGCATATACATGAATTTCTCCACTTACTCTATCTATACTAACTCTAACATTTTGTGCTGCAGTATTAGCATTTGCATAATTTTTCTTATATGCTGCTACCATTGCATCTTCAATTGTTGTAAATATTAAATCTTCACATATTCCCTTATCTTTAACTATTTCTCTTAGAGCACCTATAAACTCTTCATTCATTGTTTGAACCCTCCTTGCTAAATTTCCCCTTCTAAATTTGCAGATTTTATTTTAGTTTTTGGAATAGTTACTAATGATTTTTCTTCTACTATTATATCTTCATCTGTAACTTCTTTAAGTATTCCTTTAATATTTTTACTTCCATTAATATTTCCATTAAGTCTTATAAAAACTTCTCTTCCTATGAACTTCTTGAAATGCTCATCCTTAAATAATCTTCTGTTTAATCCTGGTGATGATACTTCTAAGTAATATGCTTGTTCTATAGGATCTACTTCATCTAAAACATCACTTACTCTTCTAGATAAATTTTCACAATCTGTAAGAGAAATGCCTTCTTCTTTGTCAATATATATTCTTAAATAAAATTCATTATTTTCTTTTACAAATTCAACATGATATAATTCATAATTTAATTCATCTGCTATTGGTTGTATTAAAACTTCTAATTTTTCTATTAAGGCATCCTTTTTCATCACTATACCTCCTTTTAATATTCAATTTTTATATAGAATTAGTATTCCTATAGTTAGCTTAATTAATTCTGTAATTTTTAACTATGCAAAAACGCAACTGTTGTAAAACTAGTTGCGTTGCAAAATAAAGAGCGGGCTAAAATCTCCCACTCCTTTAACTCTAACTATTGGATATAATCCTATAAAGACAGTTTATCATATATTATTAAATAATACAAGTTTTATTTAAAATAATGATAATTGGTTAGTTTCTGACATTCCTTCTAAGCACCCATGATTACTTAATGTTTCAATAACTGTCTTAGATACCTTTGATCTTATTCTTAGATCTTCTTTTGATATAAACTCACCATCTTTTCTTGCCTCACAAATAGATTTTGCTGCATTATCACCAACACCTTGAAGAGAGTTTAATGGTGGTCTTAAGTATATGTCATCTTCTATTGTAAACTTCATTGCTTCTGATTTGTATAAATCAACTTTTTTAAATTTTAATCCTCTTTTGCACATTTCAAAAGCTAGTTCTAATACTGTTATTAAACCTTTATCCTTAACACTTGCAGAGTTACCTAATTCATATAACTCTTTTAATTTTTGATGAATAAAGCCTTCTCCTCTACAAATTAAATCTGCATCAAAGTCATCAGCTCTTACAGTAAAATATGTTGCATAGTAAGCAGCTGGGTAATATACCTTAAAGTAAGCTATTCTAACTGCCATCATTACATAAGCAACAGCATGCCCTTTAGGGAACATGTATTTTATCTTTTTACATGAACCAATGTACCAGTCTGGCACATTATTTTCCTTCATTATTTTTTCATCTTCTTCTGATAACCCTTTCCCTTTTCTTACCTTTTCCATTATAACAAAGGATGTTTTAGGCGGTACTCCCTTATACATTAAATAAACCATAATGTCATCTCTTGTTGCAATACATTCTTGAAGAGTTGTAAAACCTTCTTTTATATAATACTGTGCATTATTAAGCCAAACATCTGTACCATGAGAAAGTCCTGAAATTCTCACTAAGTCAGCAAAACTTTTCGGTTGAGTATCAACTAACATTCCTCTTACAAACTTCGTTCCAAACTCTGGTAATCCATAGCTTCCAACTGGACATTCTAACTCTTCCTCTGTAACCCCTAAAGCTTCTGGTGATGTAAATAAAGATATTACCTTAGGATCATTTAAAGGTACAGTTTTAGGATCTATTCCTGTTAAATCTTGAAGCATTCTAATTACCGTAGGATCGTCGTGTCCAAGTATATCTAGCTTAAGTAATCTTCCTGATATAGAGTGATAATCAAAGTGAGTAGTTATTACATCTGACTCATTATCATCTGCTGGATGTTGTATTGGTGTAAAATTATAAATTTCATTATCTCTTGGAACAACCATAATTCCACCTGGATGCTGTCCACTAGTTCTTTTAATCCCTGTACATCCTATTGTTAATCTTTCAATTTCAGCTGATGATGTTACTATATTTCTCTCATCTAAGTACTTCTTTACATATCCATAGGCAGTTTTCTCTGCAACAGTACCTATTGTACCAGCTTTAAATACATATCCATTTCCAAACAACACTTCTGTATATTTATGAATATCACCTTGGTTATCTCCAGAGAAGTTAAGGTCAATATCAGGTTCCTTATCTCCTTCAAATCCTAGGAATGTTTCAAATGGTATATCATGGCCATCGCCTCTATACATAGCTCCACACTTAGGACATCTCTTAGGTGGTAAATCAGCTCCAGAACTTATAGATCCATCTAAAAAGAACTCGGAATTTTTACAATTTGGGCATACATAATGTGGTGGCAATCCATTAACCTCTGTAATATCCGCCATAGTTGCTGCAAAAGATGACCCAACAGATCCTCTTGACCCCACCAGATATCCATCAGATAAAGATTTTGCAACAAGCTTTTGAGCAATTAAATAAAGTACTGCATACCCATTGCTTATAATTGAATTAAGCTCTTTATTTAATCTCTTTTCAACTACCTCTGGCAGTGGATCTCCATATATAGAGTGAACCTTATCCATAGCCATCTTTCTTATGTCTTCTTCTGCTCCATCAATTTTAGGTGGAAAAGTATCATCTGGTATAGGTTTTACTTTTTCACATTCATCTGCAATCTTATTTGGATTATCAACAACTACTTCCATAGCTATATCTTCTCCTAAATAAGAGAATTCCTTTAACATTTCATCTGTAGTTTTTAAGTATAAAGGTGCTTGATTATCTGCATCCTTAAAGCCCTTACCTGCCATAATTATTCTTCTAAAAGCTTCATCTTCTGGCTCTAAGAAGTGAACATCACCTGTTGCTACAGTTAATCTTTCACATTCTAAACCTAAATTATATATCTTTCTATTTATATCTTTAATTTCTTCTTCATCTTTTACAGAACCTTTTTCTATTAAAAAGCTATTATTACCTAAAGGTTGAATTTCTAAATAATCATAAAAACTAATTATTTGTTTTAATTCATCATCACTCTTACCTTCTAGCACAGCTCTATACACTTCTCCAGCTTCACATGCTGATCCTATTATTAGTCCTTCTCTAAGTTCTTGTAATTTACTCTTTGGTATTCTAGGTACCTTTAAGAAATTATCCAAATGAGCTTGTGAAACTAATTTATATAAATTTTTAAGACCAATTTGATTTTTAGCTAATATTATAATATGGTATGTAGGTTGTTTTTTAATATCTACATTTGCCAAGAATTCTTTATTTAATTCTTTTAATGTATTTATTTCTTTTTCATCTTTTAACTTTTCTATACACTTTAAAAGAATTTCCCCTGTACACTTAGCATCATCTACAGCTCTATGATGATTATCTAGCGAAATTCCTAAATGCTTTGCAACAACATTTAACTTAACCTTTTTTAATTCAGGATATAAATATCTAGCAAGCGGAACTGTATCTAATACTGGATGATCAAATTCTTCTCCTATATCTTTTGCATTTTTCTTAATAAATCCTACGTCAAACCCTGCATTATGTGCTACTATAACACTACCTTTACAAAATTCTAAGAAACTTGGTAGTATATTTTCTATGGTTTCTGAATCCTTAACCATATCATCAGTTATTCCTGTAAGCTCAATAATCTTATATGGTATATTTATTTCAGGATTTACAAACTCACTAAATCTATCAACAACTTTACCTTCTCTAATTTTAACTGCACCAATTTCAATAATCTTATCATTCTTAGAAGAAAATCCTGTAGTCTCTAAATCAAATACAACAAACGTATCATCTAAAGTACTATCATCTACATTTAAAACAACTGGTACTCCATTATTAACTAAGTACCCTTCAACTCCATATATAACTTTTATATCTTTTCCTTTTTCAGCTCCTTGAGCTTCTGGAAATGCTTGAACAACACCATGATCTGTAATAGCTACGGCAGGATGCCCCCACTTTGCAGCTCTTTCAATAAGTTTCTTAGCAGATGTTACCCCATCCATAGTACTCATAGTAGTATGCATATGAAGTTCTACTCTTTTTCTTTCTGCTCCATCCATTCTTTCAGTCTTTTTCATCTTTACTATATCTCTTACCATAATTACTACTTCTTTGGCAAAGGTATCAAAGACTGCTTCTCCTCTTATTTTGCAGTATAAGCCCTTCTTGACAGATTCTAATATTTCCATTTGCTCTGTTCCAGGCTTTAAGAAACACTTCCCTATAATAGAACTTGTATAATCTGTTATATAAAAACTTAATATAACTCTTCCTGTTTTAGTTTCTATAGTTTCTGTTTTGAATATTTCTCCAACTATTGCAACATATCCTGAAGTTTGATCTATTTCACTTATCTTAATTGCTTCATTAGAAATATTTCTTCCTAGGATAACATTTTCTCCCTTTGGTTCCTTTTTGAAGTTAGGCTTTTCATATTTAGGTTTTTCTTTATTAGCAGCTTTAACTTCTTTTGGCTTATCTTCTTTTACTCTATCAATCTTTCCAGCTAAGATATTCTTTATAATCTCTTCATTTTCTTTTTTCTTTTCTAATTCATAATTATCTTCAATAGAACTTTCTTCATAGTTAATTAAAACCTTAACCTTTCTATTAAAAACATCATCTATATGGTTTGATACTTCTTCTTCTATTCTTTTATTTTTCAAGTGATTTATTAATGCTTCACTACTTGAATTTATTATTATCTTATCTCCTTCTACCCTCTTATTTTTTGAGCATAATATACTCTTAGATAGTGGATTTTTCTTAATAACATCTCCTACAGCCTCCAGCCAATACTTTCCTGATATATCTTCTAAGGAGATTCCTTTCATATCTCTATAGCAAAGAATTTCTATATTTACTTGAATTCCTAAGATTTTTGTTATTGTATCTTTTATGTATTCTTCCTCTTCATCATTTAATGATTCTAAGGCTCTAAGTATAACTTTAAGCAACTTACTTTTTCTAAAAAATTGAAATCGTAATATGTTGAGATTTTTTTCATATAGAGATTCGTTTTTATTTAAGTTAATACAAAGTTTTTTAATAAAATCTTCACTCAAAGTTACCCCTCCTATTTTATTTAAGTAATATACATTTTACACTAAGAAATAAAATTTTTGAAATAGTAAATTAAGCTAAATAAAAGAATTAGTCCTAAGACTAACTCTTTTTATTCTACAAAGACTTAATTTCTTTCATTAGTTCTTCCACTAAATCCTCTTCTTTAACTTTTTTAATTATTTCACCTTTTTTAAATATTATTCCTACGCCTTTACCACCAGCTATTCCAATATCTGCTTCTCTTGCTTCACCAGGACCATTTACAACACATCCCATAACAGCAACTTTTATATCTTTTTTAACTGATTCTAACCTTTTCTCAACTTCTTGTGCAATGTCTATTAAGTTTATTTCTGTTCTACCGCAAGTTGGACAAGATACAAACTCTAATCCACCCTTTCTTAATCCTAATGACTTTAATATTTCTTTTGCAACTTTTATTTCTTCAACAGGATCGCTTGTTAAAGATACTCTTATTGTACTTCCTATTCCCTCTGCTAAAAGAGTTCCTATTCCTACACTTGATTTAATAGTTCCTTTAAAAGGTGTTCCTGATTCTGTTACTCCTAAATGAAGAGGATAATCACACTTTTCACTCATTAGTCTGTAAGAATCTATCATCATTTTTACATCTGATGATTTTATAGATATAACAATATCATAAAAATCTAATTCCTCTAATATTTTAACATGTTTTAATGCACTTTCTACTAAAGCTTCTGGAGTAGGTTTTCCATACTTCTCTAATAATTCTTTCTCTAATGAACCTGAATTAACTCCTATTCTTATAGGAATGTTTCTTTTCTTAGCCTCATTAACAACTATTTCAACTCTCTCTTTACTTCCTATATTACCTGGATTAATTCTAATGGCTGATATGCCATTTTCCATAGCTTTAAGTGCTAATCTATAATCAAAATGTATATCTGCAACCACCGGAATTGGTGAACCTTCTACTATTTCCTTTATAGCCTCAGCAGCTT
>JAFADP010000183.1 GCA_023424785.1 Bacillota bacterium | reverse complement strand
ATGTCTAGCCGTTGTAACACTCCCTTGTTCTATATAACAGGGAGCTAACAACGGACACGACCCTAGATTAACTCAGCTAAATTCAGTAGGAGATAAAAACTCCTACTGAATAAGTTTCGTTTTATTTTCCACAGCACTTTTTATACTTTTTACCACTATTACATGGACATGGTTCATTTCTTCCTGGTTCTTTTTCTTTTACTATAGTCGTACTTCTTCTTTCCTTTAATTCATTTACAGTTAACCCTTTTAATAACCACATAGGTGTTGTATTATATACACCAACTATTGCTTGTATTAATTCATTATCATTCTTCTCAAATTCAATTCCTCTTGAATGAATTAACTCTACAATAGAAATAGTAGTCATATCATTCTTAATATAGAATATTAGCTCTACTAATAATGAATCAACATTATCTTCATTATTATTTTTTTGTAATAATATCTTTCTTAATGTCTTTACTTCTTCATTAAATACAAGATTATATCCCTTTCCTAAGTTTATAAAGTAATCTAAGTTACTATAATCATAAGGTATAACTTGTCTTACCTTTAATTCTTCCCATATATCATTTGGAGAAAATACATATGGATGAATTAAATATCCACCTTCTGTAAAAACTTCATAGCTTCTAAATAAATAGTTACAGTAAAAATTATAGTCCTCTTCTTTTATAAAACTTATACTAGTATCTGTTATAAGCTTATAAACTTCTTGTGCTGGAATCATTCCATATTGAATAAGTAATCCATCTATATAGTTTATTGCTAAAGAACGTTCTTTAAGCTCATTAATATATAATTCATCTTCTAATAAACTTATTACAGGATTTTTTAATTCATTTGGAACTACTACTAAAAATCTATCATTATTATTAATCTTAAATATAAGTCCTAATGCACATAAACTTTCAATTAAAGTTAATTGCTCTATATTAAATATGTACTCATTTGTATTGTTTAATGATAATGATCCAAGTAGTTCTAGCTCTTTATATGATAGCTCCCTTAATATATTAGGCATTTCCTCTATCATTTTATCTCCAACTAAGTTAACTACTCCATCTTTACCTAACTTAGAATATCCTTTTATCTCAAGTCTTTTTGCTATATCAGTTATATAGTTCTTCTTTTGTAAACCTAATAAATTCTTTAACTCAGTATTTTCTAAAGACACCTTTACTTTAGAAAAATCTTTAAAATATTCTTCATAGAAATATTCCTTAATTTGATTACTATAATAATATTTGTTGTTTTCCATTAGCTTCTCCTTCGCAATAAATTTTTAACATTATTAATTATGATTTTTTTTAAAGAAATGTCAAATAAAATTTATATAAAAAAGACTCTTAAGCTAGGGGAGTGTGAGTTGCTATTGTGAACATATTCTATATGTTCACATTTTAACAACTCATACTCTATGATAAAGAGTTTTTTTCATCTATTTATACTTTAGTATCTCTTTTTTCACTTCTGAATAAAAGTTTTCTAAAGTTTCTTCATCATCTAAAATCATAGTTTCAATTGCATCTTCTAATGTATCCATAGTATAAATATGGAGAGTCTTATTTTTAATAGCTTCTTCTACTTCATAATTTAAAATTAACTCATCTTTATTAGAACTAGGTATTAACACTCCTAATTCATTACTCTCTCCTTTTAACCTCCATACATTATATATTCCTTCAATCTTTTCATTTACTCCACCTATGGGCTGTATTTCTCCTAACTGATTTATAGAACCTGTAACGGCTATATCTTGCCTAATGCCTTTTTTACTTAAACATGATAGCATACATAATAATTCTGCTACTGATGCACTATCTCCATCTATTATTCCATAAGATTGTTCAAAACTCAAATAAAAATCTACTGGAAGTTTTTCGTAAGGATTTATTAAATTACTTATTACTCCTTTAAGAATATTAATAGACTTTTCGTGTATACTTCCAGATAAATTACTTTCTTTTTGAACATCTATAATTCTTCCTTCACCTTTACAGATAATACAAGTTATTCTCATAGGCTTTCCAAAGGCACACCAACCTGTATCTAAAACAGATAATCCATTAATAACACCTATTTTTCTACCTAATAATGATATTATAACTTTATTATCTTTATAGGATGATAGCATTTCCAATTGTATCTTTTCCTTATTATATAAAACATCTATAACTTCTTCTTTTCCTATTTCATCTTTATTATTTTCATGCATTTGATTTCTTGCTAAAATTAATATCTTATTAATATCACTACTATCAACACTCATTTTTTTCTTATCTTGAGCTATTCTTGAAAGATATTTTATTATTTCATTAATAGCATCATTACTTATTTTTTTTATATTATTTTTTTTCATTATATATTTTATTAAATTTTCTATAGATTCTCTATTTATATAATCCTTATCAATAACACTTGGGTATTCCGCCCTCAATTTGAATAACTTCCTAAAATCTTCATCCTCATTATATAAATAAGAATAATTTATATAATCTCCAATTAATATAACTTTAACATTTGTTTTTATAGGTTCAGGTTTTAATCCATTTATTGATAGTACATCTAAATAGCTCTTCGTGCCTTCTATATTTACTTTTCCAGTTAAAAGAACCTTTTTTAAATTGTAATAACTATAAATATTATTTGCTAACTGATTAAGTCTAATTATAAGACACCCTTCGTTTGCTAATATAAGACTTCCTGGAGTAATTAAAGATATATCTGCAACATAGTTTCCATTGTGACTTTCGTACTCTATGGAACCCATTAAATTTGATGGATTTGGATCCTCTTCATATATAACTCTTGGATGATGATAGTTTGTATTATCAACTAATACACTTATTTGAAAATTACTTATTAGCGCTACTATTTCCTGTTCATCTTCTTCCATATTTATACTATAACAATTAACTATACCTTTTTCTATTTCTATAAATAGTCTTTCTAGATATTCATATACATCATCCTCTGTTATGAATTCTAGCAAGCAATCATCCTTCTTAATTTCCATCTCAACTGATAAGAACTCTTCATATAATTTTTTCAATTCCTTCACAGCACTTAATTCCATATCTCTTAACTTATCTAATACACCTTCTGCTTGTTTTTTTAGATAAGCTGCTTTTGATATAATAGATTCTTTATTATCTTCTGATAATTGATCATACTCTTTTTCACTCATGGTTTTTCCCTCTTCCTTTAAAGGAAGAAATGCAAATCCTCCACTTGTGGCTTTAACATCAAAGCCCTGCTCTTTAGATAGCTCTACTAACTCTTCAATATAGTTAGTTCTCTTTTGATGAATTTCTTCTATAATCAAGTCCTTGTGTGATTCTGATGAACCTCTATAAAATTCCATTGCCACATTAAAATAACTTTCTTTTATGTCTTCTACATATTTTTTTAAAATTTTTCCTCTTCCATTTCCAAGAAACAATACTTCTGGCTTTTTATTATTCATAAAAGTAACATAGCATATATCTTTAGGAGCTTTTAAATCTTTATAAATTCCTTCAATAAACTTTACAATATCATCTAATTTTTCATTTGAAAAAGAATCTATTAAATATAGATTATATCCTTCTTTGTCTATAGTTATAGACTTTCTTAGATTTTTATAAAATTCTTTTACTTGTGGCATATCCTTAAGTTCTAACTTATTATTTTTTTCATCAAAACTTGCATCAAATAACACTTCACTAGGAGTTAATTCTTTCTTCATTAAACATTTTTACTCCTTTTACTAATCTACTACTATTATTAATATTCGTAAAAGTTCATTTTAGATAACAAATTTAAAATTTTTAATAAAAAAGTGTGAGTTTATTTCTAAATGTACTTATTTCAAGTCATATTTGAATAAAAACTCACACTATAAACTATATAAATTTTAACTGTTCTATCTCATTTTCCTTAAAAGATGATATACTTATGCCTATTAATCTTATTTTCTCACTAAAAGTTTCATTTTCTAATAAATCATAAGCTACAGATAATATTTCATCTTCTTTCCATATATAATTGCTTAATGTTTTACTTCTTGTATGATTCTCAAAACTTTCAGTTTTATATTTTAAAGTTACTGTTTTTCCTTGTATATTCTTATTATTTAATATAAAACTTATATTTTTTGCAAAAACATTAAGATAAGTTTTAAGTTCTTCTTTATCATCAGTATTTGTTTTTAATGTAGTCTCTTTTCCTACTGACTTTCTTTCTCTATATGCACTTACTTCTCTTTTATCTATTCCTCTTATTCTTTCATATATTTCTACGCCTTGTTTTCCCATATAATTAATAAAAAATTCTATAGGAAGATCATATAAATCTTTAACTGTGAATAAACCCATATTATTTAGTCTTTTTACTGATTTCTTTCCTAATCCATAAATTTTAGAAATAGGTAACGGAAATAGAATATTAGGAATCATCTCTTTAGTTATAACTTTTAAACCATTAGGTTTATTCCAATCTGACGCAAGTTTAGCTAAAAATTTATTATATGATATTCCTATTGATAAATTTAATCCTATATCATTCTTAACTTTTTTCTTTATATAGAAGGCAGCTTCTTCTCCACTTTTAAAACTACTATCTGTTAAATCAAGAAAAGCTTCATCTATAGAAAGAGGTTCTATTAATGGTGTAACTTCCTTAAATATATCAAAAATCCTATTTGATATTTCTTTATATCTATACATCCTTGTTGGCAAAAAAACACCTTGAGGACATAATCCTTTTGCTATAAAGACTGGCATTGCAGAATGTACACCAAACTTTCTTGCTTCATAAGAGCAAGTACTTACAACCCCTCTTTCTCCAATACCTCCCACAATTACTGGCTTGCCCCTTAATCTAGAATTATCTAGCTGTTCCACAGATGCAAAAAATGCATCCATATCTACATGTAAAATAACTTTATTCATAAACAACACTACTTTTAAGCTAATACTTCACAAAATATACCTTGATTTTTACTATTTAAAAACATATAAACACACATAGCTATAATTTCATTAATATATTTAACTTCTTTCTCCCTAGAAAATTCTATTATTGCTATAGATATAAATTCTCTAAAACTTTTATCCATATAATATTCATATTCAAATTCCTCTTCACAAAGATATTTAGATATTTCCTCTATCTTATCTAAGTAATTATTAACACTTTTTTCTTCTGATATAACACCTATAAGTGGTAAGAATTGATGACTTACTTTCATATCCCTATTTTCAAATTCTAATAGTAACTCCTCAATCTTATCAAGAGTTATATTATTTTTATTAATTAATAAAGCCATCATTAATCCTTGAACGCTATTCTTAGAGAACATATCATTATTATTAAAATATTCTAATATACTAGAAATATTATATATAAGTTCCTTTTCTCCAACTCCCTCAATAGCTAATAAAGATAATGCTATATAATCTTCCTCTCCTGTAATATCAGGAAATTGTTTCTTCATAGCATTAAATAATTTATACATATTTTCTTCTACATATTTTCTTCTATTCTCTTCAGAATACTTAACTATTATGTATGAAGATAATGCTAAATAATTACTTTCTTCAAATCCTATTTCTTTTAAATCATCATAAACCTTTATTATATCTTTAATAATGATCTCTCTCCCCGTTTCATTAGCTATTAAAAATGATAATATATAAAGAACATCTCCTCTAAAACAAGATATTCTTGATGTATTATTAATGAAATACTTTCTAATTTCTTTTACTGCTTGTATATCAAATTCTTTTCTTATATTACTATAATATAAAGATGAAAAATGATTAACATATTCTCCATCAAATCTAAACTCTTCTCTTGATTTCCTATAATTATTTATTATGGAATTGCATAAATTCTTAACTAGCTCTTTCATATTAAATTCCTCTTCTCACCTTTTATTTTTAATTCTTATTACTTTTTATTATACATTAATTATAAAAAATTTTCTTGACAATAATATGACAAATATTACAAGTGATTGACTTTTCAGAATATTTTTATTTTTATAGTACATACTAATTTAAAATACTTTAGGAGGTATAACTATGCAAAATAATAATAGACGAGATTATTCAAAAGAAAATTTTTTAAGAAATGGTTTTAAAACACAAAATCAATATGCAAAAAGTAGTCTCAGCAAAACCATAGAAGAACCTGGAATAAATGAAAGTGGTATTGAAGGTAAAAAACGTGGTTTTTAATAAACATTAATATTAATTAATATATCTTCACAATATATGAATGATAAAGTTATTTTTTTCATAAATATGTATTGTGAAGATTTTTTATTAATATATAAATAGGTAGGTGGTGAAATATGAACAAACAACTAAGAGTTAAAATTAAAGAATCTCTTAATGCTGTTATTCCTATTTCATTGATAGTTCTCATACTGTGCATTACAATAACTCCTATACCTATTGAAACCTTAATGTTATTTTTATTTGGAGTAGCTCTTCTCATTGTAGGAATGGGACTATTCAGTCTAGGTGCAGATATAGCAATGATGCCTATTGGACAACACTTAGGAACACAAATTACTAAATGCAAAAAAGTTAGCATGGTTATTATTTCACTTTTTATTATGGGTGTTCTTATAACTATAGCCGAACCAGATCTCCAAGTTTTAGCAGAGCAAACTCCAGCTGTACCAAATTTTATTCTAATTTTAACCGTTGCAATTGGAGTAGGTTTATTTTTAGTAATATCTTTTATTAGAATACTATTTAAACTTAGCTTAACCAAACTTTTAATTATATTCTACTCACTAATATTTATTATATCTATTTTTGTTCCAGATAATTTTTTACCCGTTGCATTTGATTCTGGTGGAGTAACTACAGGACCTATTACTGTCCCTTTTATATTATCTCTAGGAGTTGGACTAACTTCCCTAAGTAATGATTATAATTCTGAAAATGATAGCTTTGGTTTAGTTGCTTTATGTTCTATTGGCCCCATATTATCAGTTTTAATTTTAGGTATTATTTATAAATCATCATCTATAAACTATACTCCACTTACTATACCTAGTATTGCAAGTACACGAGATTTATTTCTTGAATTTAGTAAAGCACTTCCTTCTTACTCAAAAGAGATATTAATTGCACTTATTCCTATATTAGTCTTTTTCTTAATTCTTCAGCTTTTATTTTCATCCATTAGAAAATGCCAACTTATAAAAATATTTGTTGGATCATTTTATACATTCATAGGTTTAACTCTTTTTATGACTGGAATTAATGTAGGTCTTATGCCTGCTGGAAGTTATATTGGAAGTGAAATTGCAAAGCTACCTTATTATTGGATTTTAGTTCCTATTGGAATGATAATTGGATTTTTTATTGTTAAAGCCGAGCCTGCTGTCATAGTATTAAATAAACAAGTAGAAGAAATTACAGGTGGAACTATTTCTAAAACTGCTATGATGTATAGTCTTTCTATAGGAATGGCTCTTTCATTAGGTTTATCTATGATACGCCTAATTACTGGCATTTCTTTATATTGGTTTTTAGTTCCTGGATATTTAATTTCATTATCTCTATCTTTTTATGTACCTAAAGTATTTACTTCTATTGCATTTGACTCTGGTGGTGTTGCATCTGGTCCAATGACAGCTACATTTTTATTGCCTTTTACTATGGGAGCCTGTGAATCTTTAGGAAGGAACATATTAACAGATGCATTTGGTATTGTGGCTATGGTAGCTATGACTCCACTTATTATTATTCAGATATTAGGTTTAATTTATAAGATTAAATCAAAGAAAGATAATGTTGAATCTGATTATGATAAAGATGAAGATATAATTGACTATGATTAGGAGGTACCTGGTATGATATGCAACTCTTCTATTAAATGGCTTGTAACTATTGTAGACCGCGGAAAAGGTGAGGAGATAATAAAACTCTGTAATGAAAATAATTCTGAGTTTCACTTAATAAGCTTAGGAGTTGGAACTGCTAGTAGAGATATTATGAACTACTTAGGGCTAGATGAGCCTGAGAAAGATATTGTTATGAGCTTAGTTCCAGATTTAAATGTAAAAAATATTTTTAAAATATTTAAAAACAAGATGCACTTCTTGAAACAGGGAAAAGGTATAGCTTTTACTATTTCTATTTCTGCAATGAGTGCTACTATATGTCATAGATTCAACGATAACTGTAATTATAATTTAGATAAAAATAAGGAGACTATTGATATGAAAGAAAACAATGAATATGATTTACTTGTTTGTATCGTAAATCATGGTGAATCTGATATAGTAATGGAAGTGGCTAAGGGGGCTGGAGCTACTGGTGGTACCTCAATTAGAGCACGCAGCTTAGATTCTGATGAAATAGAAAAATTCTTTAAACTTATAATTCAGCCTGAAAAAGATGTTGTACTTCTTATTGTTCAAAAAGAAGTTAAACATAATATAATGCAAGAAATATGTAACAATATATTATGTAAAACTCATAAAAAGGGAATAGTTTTTTCATTACCTATAGATGAAGTTATAGGAATTAGCTCAACTAATAGAAGCATAGATTAAATAAAAGTGTGAATTAGTATTTTTTAAATAATTAATTCACACTTTTTAAAGTAACTAAGACTCCAGTATTACTATAAGACCATTACTTAATAGCACTTTACCTGAAAATCTTCTTTCTCTTCCATTATCAAAAGCTATTTTAACTTCATCATCTATTACTTCTCTTACGATACCCATTCCAAAAGCCTTATGCTTTAATCTAACGCCTTTTCTTAATCCTGATGAAGATAATGTTTCTTTAAACAGCTCTCCTTCCTCTAGAAATCTAGAAGCCTCTTTAAATTTACCCCTTCTCATTTTAGGTACATACAAATACAAATTATCTATAGCCCTTGTTATTCCAACATAGAATAATCTTCTTTCTTCTTCTATATTATCTTCTTTACTTGATGCATGAGGTATTGTATCTTCATTGCAATTAATCATAAATACATTTGGAAACTCCATTCCCTTTACTCCATGTATAGTTGATAATAAAACCCTATCTTCATTTCTATTTCTTTTACTTTCCTCAAGCAGCTTTCCAACCTCATCTATATGAGTAGTAAACTCCCATATAGATTTAAAACTAGATGCAGAAAGTTTAAACTCCTCAACTATTTCCTCTAAATCTTCTAAACTTCCCCTAAACTTATCAGAATATTCTCTTAAGTAATCCATATATCCCAAGTCATTAATTATAAACTGAATAGCACTCCCTAATGAAGATTTACTTATAAAGTTAAAGTCATGTTTTAGTTCATCTAGTTTTTTTCTTTGAAATGATGGAGTATCCTCTTTTTCTATTAATATATCAAATGAATTTTTTTCAAGTTTATAGTCTTTTAAATATAACAAGTTATTTTTACTTATATATCTAAAAGGCTTATTTATTATTCTCACAAAAGCTTCTCTATCATATGGATTACTAGCTAAAGATAGGTATGCTAATAAATCCTTACATATGAAATGATTAAAAAAATTATATTGTTTATCTATAATAGAAAAAGGAATCTTATTTCGTATAAATAAATCTATTATACTCATAGCTTCCATATTAGTTCTATAAAGTATTATATTATCCTTATAGGTATAACCTTTTTCTTTAAGAGCCTTTATCTTTTTAGATATTGCCTCTCCTTGCTCTCTTTCATCCATAATGGACTTACAGATTATTTCTCCATCATATTCCTTATTCCATAAAATTTCTTTATCATTTCTCTTCTTATTAAAAACAATTACTTTTTTAGAAGCTTCTATAATATTCTTTCTACTTCTATAATTCTTAGATAGAAAATATTTTTTTCCACCTACAAATATTTTATTAAAGGTAACCATGTATTCTGGCTTAGAGCCTCTAAAAGAATATATACATTGATCCTCATCTCCTACTGCAAAAAGAGAGGTTTCTCCCCCATTATTCATGAGTTTTAAAAATTCTATTTGAAGCTCATCACAATCTTGGAACTCATCAACTAATATATATTTAAATAATTTTTTATAACCACTTAGTAATCTTTCATTTTCACTAAATAACTTTAATACTTCCAATGCTAAATCATCAAAATCCCAAAGATTATTTTCTTTTTTATAAACTGTATAGCTTTCATAACATTCACTAAAAATATCATTATTAATTGATGGCTTAAATTCATTTATATTAATTCTAGATGTTTTAAATAAAGATATATTATTCATAACTTCTCTTATTTTATCTTCAGTTATATCATCAGAATACTTTTTTAATACACCTTCTATAATTCTTTTAGTAACAAACTCTTCTATTATAGTTACTTTTATATTACATCTTAATAATATCTGATAAAATAGTCCATGAAACGTCCCAAAGAAAGGTGACTTTTCTTTATAAAAAGTATTTCTATATCTTTCTTTCATATTTAAAGCAGCTGCTTTAGTAAATGTTAAAACTATTATATTCTCTTCTCTAACTCTTAAGTGTTCAACAAAATGATTTATTCTATTTATAATAACAGTAGTTTTTCCTGACCCAGGTGCAGCAACTACTAATATGTTCCTTTCTTTTCCTTCTACGGCTTTTATTTGATATTTATCTAAATTCAATGTTCATCCTCCCTTCTTTTTTGTATTCTATCCAAAAATCTCTTAAATATCTATATTGTAATAAGAATACTATAGATGTACAATAGATTTAATTCACTTTTTATATTGAGGAGGATTTCTTATGGAAAGAAATACTTATTTTGATGTTAGTAATGAAAGAAACCTAACAATGTTAGTTGACTTTTATGAACTAACTATGGGAAATGGATATTTTAATAAAAATTTAGAAAATCAAATTGCTTATTTTGATATGTTCTTCAGAAGAGTACCAGATGGTGGTGGTTATTGTATAATGGCTGGTGTAGAACAGCTTGTGCAATATCTTAGTAACTTAAAATTTACTGATAAGGATTTAGAGTTCTTAAGAAATAAAAATATATTTAATGAGGAATTCTTAAATTATCTTAAAAACTTTAAATTCTCTTGTGATGTTTGGGCTATTCCTGAAGGTAATCCAGTATTCCCAAATGAACCTTTAGTAGTTGTTAAAGGACCTATTATTCAAGCTCAATTTATTGAAACCATGATTCTATTAACAATCAATCATCAAACTTTAATAGCAACAAAAGCTAATAGAATATGCAGTGCTGCAAATGGTAAACCTGTTATGGAATTTGGTTCAAGACGTGCTCAAGGATATGATGGTGCTATATATGGAGCTAGAGCAGCTATTATAGGTGGATGTAGCTCAACTGCATGTACTTTATCAGAACAATTATTTAATGTTCCTGCTAAAGGTACCATGGCTCATAGCTGGGTTCAACTATATGATACAGAATACGAGGCATTTAAAGCTTGGTGTGAAATATATCCTGATGAAGCTGTTTTATTAGTAGATACATATAGTGTGTTAAAATCTGGAATCCCAAATGCTATTAAAGCTTTTGATGAAGTTCTAAAGCCATTAGGAAAAAGACCTGTTGCTATAAGAATAGATTCTGGTGATATTACATATCTTACAAAACGTTGTAGAAAAATGTTAGATAAAGCTGGTTATAACGATTGTAAAATAATCGTATCTAACTCCCTAGATGAGCACATAATAAGAGATGTGTTAGAACAAGGAGCTTGTATAGATTCTTTCGGAGTTGGAGAAAGATTAATAACTGCAAAATCTGAACCTGTTTTTGGTGGAGTATATAAGCTATGTGCAGTAGAAAAAGATAATAAAATAATACCAAAAATCAAAATAAGTGAAAATGATGAAAAAGTAACTAATCCAGGATTTAAAAAGGTTATTAGAATATTTGAAAAAGAAACTAATATGGCAATTGCTGATTTATTAATGCTAAATAATGAAGTAATTGATGAAAATAAACCACTAGAAATATTTGATTCTGTTCATACTTGGAAAAGAAAAAAAATTACAAATTACTATACTAAAGATCTCTTAGTTCCAATATTTAAAGAAGGAAATTTAGTTTATAAAAGTCCAAGTGTATTAGATATAAAAGAGTTTTCAAAAGAAGAATGTAAGAAATTCTGGCCTGAAGTACTAAGACTTGAAAATCCACATAAATATTATGTAGATTTATCAAACGAACTTTGGGATTTAAAACAACAACTACTTCATAAATCTAATATATAATAATAACATATAATAAAAGTATATCTCAAAAACACCTTTTTGAGATATACTTTAACTTATATTTTCTCTATTCAACTTTTCTTCAAATAAATCTTCTTCTAAAACTTCTTTAAAAATACACTCTTCTTTAGTTATGCATATATTCATAGGACACTCTTCATCGCATGGAACCGTTTTTTTGTTAGTAGACCAAAATGGACATTTATCCATAAATATCATCCCCCTTTCTTGATATTATAAATATTATACTACAACCCATATGTAAAACAAAATATTATTTTATATATTTTTACATTTGTTTTAAAAAAAATAAAGGCTTGAATAAACCTTTATTTTTTTAATAAATTCTTCATTACAGATATATTAACTATTTCATTTTGGAATGCCTTAAGTAAAGCTTTTTCTAAAACCATTTCTTGATCAAAATTTTCTATGTCATTACAAACAGCAAAAACTTTATTTTTTTCTCCTGAAGCATTTTTATAAGTTAGTGTTATATTTGGTTTATCGTATTCAACATTAAGAATCTTTATTCCCCAAGATAATTGTGCAAAGTCATCTTCCATACTTAAATGAGTAAGTTGTCTTAATTTTTCCTCTTCTTCAGTAGGATCATTAACTATAATTAATTCTTCCCCAACCTTATATTTTGACATATTATTCTCTCCTTTTTTAACCTATATTATATAATAAGTTTATCATCAGTTAATAATATTTGCAAATATACTGAATATTTTTATTATTATAATAATATAATATATATATTATTATATAATAGTTATTATTAAATAAGTATAACAATTTATAAACAATCATTGACAATATATTAATTATTATATATAATTTATTATATATATACGAGGTGTTATTTATGGATACGATTACTAAGATTTTCAAAGAAAAAAAATTAAAGTTAACTCCGCAAAGACTAGCTGTATATAAATATCTTATGAACTCTAAAGATCATCCATCTGCTGAGATAATTTATAAAGCTATTCAAGCTGAATATCCAACCATGAGTCTTGCTACAGTTTATAAAGCATTAAAAACTTTATCTGAGGTCGGATTAATTCAAGAAATTAATGTAGGAGAGGGAAATTTTAGATATGACGCAAATTCCTTCCCTCATTCACACGTTCAATGTATAAAGTGCGGAAAAGTTGAGGACATGTATGATTTTCCATTAAAAACATTAAATGAAGAAGCTAGTAGACACTCAGACTACGAAATTTTATCAAATCAAATTTATTTTTATGGAATTTGTCCTTGTTGTAAATAAGAACTACTCTATAGTAGTTCTTATTTTATTTATATTATTATTTTTATTTTTATTTTCATATACTTTCTATGGAGGTGTGTATATGAAAATATGTTTAGTAAATAAAAAATTTATTTTTGTTTCTTTCTTATTAATTATTTTTTTTATACTTGGAATCTTATTTGTATGTAGGGCTTATCCTGATAAAATAGTATCTACTTTCGAACCCATAGATAACTCAAAAGAATATATATTAGATTTAGATGGTGATGGTATAATTGATTCCTTAAAAGTGATTAAAAACAATAGTAAACCTGATGTAAAAATAACAACAAACGCAAAAAGTTATTATCTTAGTGATAGTTGTGGTAACTCTTTTGCCTCAACTGATTTTTTTCCTATGAAAGTTTATATTTTTGAAACTATTCGAAATGATACCCCTATTATAGCAGTTCAATGTAATAGCACTATAAATATATTTTCATGGAATAAAACTAAATTCTCTGATTTAATAAAATTAAATGGAAACATATTTGGTATTTTAAATTCTAAAAATAGCAAAACTCCTATATACTATGCATTTACTTCCTCTAAGGGAATATCAACATTAAATAGTTACATGCTTATAAATGAAGAAAGTTTAAATGTTAGTAAAGAACTTAACTCTATAGATGGAATTAGTAATATACTTTCATTTATTGATTTAATCGAAAAAAATTATGAAATAGAAGATTTGCCTGATATATTTTCTACTACTATAGATACTTCAAACTTAGCTCTATTATTTAATTTAGACAAGGAACATAATACCTATAGTTTTCAAAGTGCCTTTTTTTATGATGAATTCTTTGATGAAGAAGATAATCCAACTGAAATTAAATGGAGATTAAGTTTTGAAAAGTTCACAAAGAATGGAGCTGACAGTTCAAAAGAAGAAAAAATTATTTATGTTTCTATTTCAAAAGGTGAAGATAACTCATTTAAAATTTCAAACATTTCATTATAAAGATATAAAAAAGGCCGCATCAACTGCGGCCTAAAAGGGGGATGGGGGGGTTAAGTAAAGAAACTCTTTACTTAATTACAAAAGATTTATCTCCTTTGTACATTATTATTATTAACCCATAATAATGATTTTATACACCTAATTTAAAAAAAATTAAATTTTTTTAATCTCTCCCTTTTGATATAATTCTATTATCTTATCAATAAGATCTAATCTACTTGAATCAACTATTCTTCTTAGTGATAATAAAAACTCCAAGTCCTCATCTATGTTTATATTATTTGCAATATCCGATGTATTACCAACACTATTTAAATCATTATTTGTATTATTCATATCTGTATTATTTACATCCATACCATTCATATTTGACATACTATTCATGTTTCCAATGTTAAAAGAATTCATCATCTGCTGATTAAGAGCATTTAGGTCAAAACCATCTCTATTCATAGAAGTTAATATATTTCCTAATTTGTTCATATCCATATTTCCACCAAGCATACCTAATAGTTGTTGGGGGGTTATACCAAATGGATTATTCATCGGTCCTCTTACTGGATTATTCATTATATTTCTATTCCTGTCCCTGTCTCTACCCTTATGTTTACGTTTGGACATTACCCCTCCTCCTTATAAAATTTCCTATTTATAATTATTAATATATGTATTGATTTTTTTTTGGTTAATAAATTTGAATATTTTTTTGGAGGGTTACTTTAACCCTCCACCTAACTTTATTATTTACTAAAAGAATGCAAAGCCACAACCTAGGCTCCATCCATATAGTATGAATAATAATATTATTAAGATTGAATTAGTGTTTAAAAGCCCTGCTCCACAAGCTATTAACCAAAATACTATGGCTTCCCATCCACCATTAAATCCACCATTAAATCCTCCAAGAAGTCCATTATTTCCTTGAGCACCGTATGGTTGACAACAGCATGATTGACAGCAACATGGTTCACAGCAACATGATTCACAGCAGCAACACTCGTCTCTATGCTTTTTCTTTGACATAACTATCTCCCCTCCTAATTAATAGATAGCTAATATTAGAAGCAGCCGTTACCAAAACCACATCCACCATCTACAAGACCGCATCCACAGTTATTATTTCCACAACCACATATAAATAAAAGAACTAGTAAGAATAACCACCAAGATCCTCCAAAGAATGAATTGTTATTGTATCTGTTATTGCCGTATGAATTGCAGCAACAATCGCAGCAACAACCGCCTTGACCATAATTATTACTGCAGCAGCAACAATCTTTCTTTTTCTTATTTCCTTCACAGCAGCAGCAACAACAGTTATTTCCGTAACCGCCGTATCCATATTGATTTCCAAATCCTCCTCCGAAGCCATTTCCGCCCCATCCAAAGAAGAAGAATAAAATAATAATAATCCAAATCCACCATCCGCCGAAGCCGAAATTTCCAAATCCACCACAGTTTCCAAATCCACCACAGTTTCCAAAGTTACCACAGTTTCCAGTACCGCAATTATTATTTGTACAACAATTATCTGTACAACGATTATTGGTACTATTACAATTGGAGTTTAAGCCATTAATAATATCATTAATTTCCATACCCTTACCTCCTAAAGCATATATCTTATTTATTTTTTATAGTATATCTTATTCGGTAATTTATAATTTGACACTATTTGCAAAAAAATAGTATAGAAAAAAATCTATACTATTTTAAAGAATTATTATTCTGTTTTAGCTATTGGTCCAAATAATTTATCAATAAGTTCATCTCTTCCCTTTTTATTTAGTGATGAGAAGAAATAAAATTCATCATCTTCTGTTAATTTCAATGTTTCTTTAATTAACTTTCTACTCTTAGGAATTTCATTATTAGATAACTTATCACTTTTAGTAGCTACTATTATAGCTTCATAACCATAATGCTTTATCCAATTAAACATTAATATATCATCTGCTGTAGGTTTATGTCTAGAATCCACTAGTAAAACAACTCTCTTAAGCTCTTCTCTACCATTAAGATAAGTTTCTATAGTTTTACCCCAACTTTCCTTCTCTTTCTTAGACACCTTCGCATATCCATATCCAGGTAAATCTACTAAATAAAAATCATCATTTATTAAAAAGAAGTTTATTAGTCTTGTTTTTCCTGGTGTTTGACTAACTTTCGCCAGTTTCCTTCTATTAGTAAGAGCATTAATTATTGAACTCTTTCCTACATTTGATCTTCCAACAAAGGCTATTTCAACTCTTCCATCAATAGGATACTGCGACTTCTTAACTGCTGATGTAATAAATTCACTTTTTTTAATTATCATGAGTTTCAACTCCAATTACCGAATTTTTTACCACTTCATCAACCTTATTACATAAAATAATTTTTATTTTATCTTTAATTGAATCAGGTATCATCTCTATATCTTTCTCATTTTCCTTAGGAATTATTATAGTATCTATACCATATCTATATGCAGCTAAAGCCTTTTCTTTAAGTCCACCTATAGCTAGTACTTGTCCAGTCAATGTAACTTCACCAGTCATAGCAATATTTCCTCTTACCTTATTACCTGATAGTGCTGATACTAATGCTGTTACCATAGTAACTCCTGCAGAAGGTCCATCTTTTGGTACTGCCCCTTCTGGAACATGTACATGGATATCTTTATTTTTATAAAAATCTTCATCTATACCAAATTTTTTAGCATTTGATCTAACATAAGAGTAAGCAGTCTTTGCAGACTCTTGCATAACATCACCTAGTTGACCAGTTAATTGTAACTTACCATTTCCAGTCATGCTAACAGCTTCTACTGGAAGAGTATCTCCACCATAAGCAGTCCATGCCATTCCAGTTACAACTCCAACCTTGTCCTCATTTTGGTTTTTATCAAATGTAAAACTTTGTTTACCCATTAGTTCTATAACCATATTTTCATCTATTACTACACTCTCTAAGTTTCTCTTTAGAATATATGTCATAGCTTTTCTAATTAAGGCTGATAATTTTCTTTCTAGTCCTCTTACTCCAGATTCCCTAGTATAACCATTTATAATTAATTTTATAGCCTCATCGCTTATAATTACTTTATCTTCAGGTAATGAATATTCTTTAATAATCTTCTTTATTAAATGATTTTTAGCAATATAGAATTTTTCTTCATATGTATAACCTGAAACTTCTACTACTTCCATTCTATCTAATAATGGTCTTGGAATAGTCTCTAAACTATTTGCAGTAGTTATAAATAATACCTTTGATAAATCTGTTGGTAATTCAATAAAGTTATCTCTAAATGTCTTATTTTGTTCACTATCTAAAACTTCTAATAAGGCATCTGCTGGATTTCCTTTATAATTAGAACTTAATTTATCTATTTCGTCTAAAAGAATTAACGGATTCATAGATTTTGCTTCTTTTAGTCCATATATAACTCTACCAGGTATAGCCGCTACATAAGTTCTTCTATGTCCTCTTATTTCTGCTTCATCACTCACTCCACCTAAAGCCATTCTTACATATTTTCTATTAATAGCTTTAGCTATTGAACTTGCAATAGACGTCTTACCAACTCCTGGCGGACCTACTAAGCAAAGTATAGGACCTTTTGATGATCCGCTTATCTTTTTAACAGATAAGTATTCTAAGATTCTTTCTTTTACATCTTTTAATCCATAATGTTCTTCATTAAGAACTTTCTCTACTTTTGCTATATCTAAATTTTCTCTAGTATATCTTCCCCAAGGTATATCAAGAACCCAATCTAAATAATTTTTAATTGAGTTTCCTTCTGAGCTAGCCAGTCCTATGTTTTTAAGCTTTCTAAGTTCTTCAAATGCCTTATCTTTTGCTATCTTAGGCATTTTTGATGAAGATATCTTTTCTCTTATACCTTCTATTTCTTTTACACCATTAACATCTTCACCTAATTCTTGTTGTATGAACTTAAGTTGTTCTCTTAAATAGAACTCTTTTTGTGATTCATCTGCACTCTTTTTTACCTTGCTAGCTAATTTCCTTTGAACCTTTACTACCTTAATTTCATTCTCTAATATTACTAAAATCTTTTCTATTCTTTCGTTTAATTCTATAGTTTCAAGTATTTCTTGCTTCTTTTTATAGTCTATTGGTAAATATCCTGAAACCATATCAACAAACTCATTTACATCTTTCTGATCTTCAATATTCTTAGGCATCTCATTGCTTTCTGTGCCTATTAATTTTATAAACTTAATAAATGTATCTTTTAATATCTTAAAGTGAGCTTGTAACTCAATTTCATCATTACATTCATCTTGAATATCTTCTACTAAAACCTCGAAGTATTTTAAATTATCTATATAGCTTTCAATTCTAGCCTTTTTTATTCCTTCAACTAATACCCTAATAGTATTGCTAGGTAACTTTATTATCTGTTTTATTTTACATACTGTTCCTATAGTATTTATATCATCATGATTAGGTGTTTCTACTTCCTCATTTTTTTGAGTAACTAAAAATATATTTTCATTATTCAACATAGCCTCTTCAATAGCTATGATAGATTTTTCTCTACCTGCATCAAAATGTACAACCATATTAGGGAATATAGTTAACCCTCTTAGAGGAATTAAAGGAATACTCTTTATTTTTTCCATAATGCTCCCTCCATCCTATTTATTTTATAAATTTTATTAGACTTATTTAGTATACCATAACAGTAGTTTTTTTCAATATTAAAAAGGCCTTTCATAAATTAACAAAGGCCCTTTTCATTATCCTTTTTATTTACTAATAATATATCCACATTTCTTAAATCGCTAATATTTTCTTCTAATTTATTATTTTCAAATGCTATGTCAAAAACTTCTTGAACACTTTCTACAGGGTGTATAGCAACTCCTTGTATATCTAATAATGTTTCACTAAAATTATCCTTAGGGATTATGATATTAAATACTCCTGCATTTTTTGCACCTTGTATCTTTTCTTTCACTCCACCTACTGGTTTTACTCCTCCAAGCAATCCAATTTCTCCAGTCATAGCAACTTTATTATTTACCTTTAAACCTGTAATAGCACTATATATGGCAGTTGCAATTGCTATTCCTGCTGATGGTCCATCTACTGGTACTCCACCAGGAATATTTAAGTGTATATCATAATTATAACAATTTAAATTATAAATGTTATTTAAAACTGTTAATACATTTTCTACAGATGACATTGCAGTACTCTTTCTTTTCATTTTTCTATTATTACTTGATATTTCTTCTTCTTCAGTTATACCAGAAACCTTTATCTTCCCTTCCCTACCATGTACTTTCTTTGCTGCTACCTCTATAATCATAACAGTTCCTAAATTAGCTCCATAGACCGCCAATCCATTAACTATTCCTACTTGAGGTTGTTCACTAATTTTCACATCTAGCTTCTTAGTATAATTTCCATTCTCTATAACCCACTCTACATCTTTTATTTTAATTACTCTTCTATTTTCATTAGTAGCTATTCCAGCACATAACTGAACTAAATTTACTACCTCTCGCCCATTATTGCAAAATTGACCTATTAAACTTAGAGCTTCTTCTTCTATATTTAAATCAATCTTATTAACGGCGTCTCTTCCTATTTGAATTATTTCCTCTGTTGATAAAGCCCTAAAAAATATCTCAACGCACCTAGATCTTATAGCTGGTAATATCTCTTCTGGACTTCTAGTTGTTGCTCCAATAAGTCTAAAGTCAGCTGGTAAACCTTTCTCAAATATTTGTTTTATATATGATGGCATATTAGGATCTTCCGAACTATAATATGAACTATCTAAAAATACCTTTCTATCTTCTAAGACCTTTAACAGTTTATTTAATTCTGTAGGATGTAATTCTCCTATTTCGTCTATAAATAATATTCCTCCATGTGCCTTTGTAACTGCTCCCTCTTTAGGTTGAGGAATACCTGCTATCCCCAGTGCTCCAGCTCCTTGATATATAGGATCATGTACAGAACCTATTAATGGATCAGCTATACCCCTCTCATCAAACCTAATAGTTGTAGCATCTATCTCTACAAACTTTGAATTTATTCCAAATGGAGATTGTATACTCTTTTTAGCCTCTTCTAATACTAATCTTGCAGCTGCTGTTTTTCCTACTCCTGGAGGGCCATAAATAATTACATGTTGTGGATTAGTTCCGCATAATGCTGCTTTTAATGCTGTTATTCCATTTTCTTGACCTATTACTTCTTTTAAAGTCTTAGGTCTACTCTTTTCTGTAAGAGGAATTGTTAATGAAATACTATTCATATCATTAAGCCTATCCATTTCCTTTTTATTATGTTTATCTATAATCACTTTTCTACTTTTGACTCCACCATTGTTGGACACTATGGCATATATCACTATAGTCATTAATACAATCTGAAGAATAATAAGTATTTTAATCATCTTTACTTCCGTTGCCAAAACTTTATAAAACTTTATAAAGCTTGTTTAATTCCTTATTCAACGTGTCCTATTTTGTCTTGATAAACATAGACTACTTTAGTTTGATATGACACTCCAAAGGCGTAAATTCCCATA
>JAFADP010000060.1 GCA_023424785.1 Bacillota bacterium | reverse complement strand
TATCATTAAGCTTTGGTTTAATGTTATCAAAATTTGCTGCAGAAGCAGGACAAGGTTTTGGTGCAGAGCTTAGACAAGCAGAATACATAAAAATTCAACAATATTCATTTAAGAATATTGAAAAGTTTAGTACTGCATCATTAATAACTCGTTTAACAACAGATATTACAATGATTCAAAACTCATTAACAATGGGAATTAAATTACTGGTAAGAGCACCTATGATGCTTATATGTGCATGTATATTATCAGTAACAATAAGTCCAAAACTTGCAATGATATTCCTAGTATCTATGCCAGTTTTAGTAATTTCAATTGGTTTTATAATAAAATCAGTGAAGCCAAGATTTGAAGATATGCAAAAGAAAATTGATAATATAAATACTATAGTTCAAGAAAACTTAATTGGTATGAGAGTAGTTAAGTCTTTCGTTAGACAAGCTAAGGAAAAAGAAAAGTTTGCAAAAGGCAATGAAGAATTAGTTAAAGCCTCTGAAGGTGCTTTTGGTATAGTTGTTTTAAATATGCCAGTAATGCAGGTTGTTGTATTTTCCAGTGTAATAGGAATACTATGGTTTGGCGGAAATATGGTTTATGCAGGAGCTTTAACAGTTGGTAAGCTTACAAGTTTCATGACATATTCATTCCAAATATTAATGTCACTTATGATGATTTCAATGGTTCTTATGATGCTATCAAGATCAGTGGCATCAGCAGTTCGTATCATTGAAGTTTTAGAAGAAGAACCAGATATTAATGATCCAGTAAATCCAGTAATGGAAGTTAAAAGTGGAGATATTGAATTTAGAAATGTTAACTTTAGATATGAAGATGATAGTGATGAAAATAATTTAGAAAATATTAATATTACTATTAAAGCAGGTGAAACTGTAGGTATTATTGGTAGCACAGGTTCAGGTAAGACAAGCTTAGTACAGCTTATACCAAGACTTTATGATGTTACAGGTGGAGAAGTATTACTTGGTGGAGTTAATGTTAAAAACTATCATGTTGAAACATTAAGAAATCAAGTTGCCATGGTACTTCAAAAGAATACTTTATTCTCAGGAACAATTGCTGAAAACTTAAGATGGGGTAATGCTGAAGCCAGCGAAGCACAAATTGAAGCAGCAGCTGCATCATCTTGTGTTGATGAATTTATAGATAGATTGCCAGGAAGATATGAAATGCACATAGAACAAGGTGGAGTTAACGTATCAGGTGGTCAAAAACAAAGACTTTGTATTGCAAGAGCATTACTTAAAAATCCAAAGGTATTAATTTTAGATGATAGTACAAGTGCTGTTGATACAGCTACTGATGCTAAGATTAGAAAAGCCTTTGCAGAAGACTTAAAAGATACAACTAAGATTATAATTGCACAAAGAGTTAATTCAGTTTGTGAAGCAGATAAGATTATTGTTATGGATGATGGAAAGATCAATGATATAGGAACACATGAAGAATTAATGGAAAGATGCGAAATTTACAAAGATGTATATAAATCTCAACAGGAAGGGGTGGGTTTACGTGAGTAAGGATAAAATGAAAAAAGGTGCACCAAAGCCTAAAAACATGAAAAAGACTTTAAGATCATTACTAAAATATGTGGCAAAATATAAAGTTTTATTATCTTTAGTAATGATATTTATAGTAATTAATTCAATTGCAATGGTTTCTGGTTCATATTTCTTAAAACCTTTAGTTAATAACTATATTTTACCTGGAGATTTTGCTGGTCTTGCTAAGATGCTTGTACTTCTAGGTTCAATATTTGCCCTTGGAGCATGTGCAGCATATGGATATGGTAGAATAATGGTTCATATTTCTCAAAATACCATAAGAGATATAAGAAGAGATTTATTTAATAAAATGCAGGACCTTCCAATTAAATATTTTGATAGAAACACTCATGGAGACTTAATGAGTTTATATACTAATGATATTGATAACATAGGTGAAGCTTTAAATAATAGTTTAACTAACATTCTTGCTTCAGGATTAACCTTCATTGGTACAGTAATAATGATGGTAGTTTTAAGTCCTATATTAAGCTTAGTTACAATGACATTCTTAGCATTAATGATATTTGTAGTTAATAAAGTTGGAGCTAAAAGTAAATATTATTTTGGATTACAACAAAAAAATATAGGTGCTTTAAATGGATATATTGAAGAAATGATAGAAGGACAAAAAGTTATAAAAGTATTCTGTCATGAAGATAAAGCCATTGAAGATTTTAAAGCTCACAATGAAGAATTAAGAAAAGCTTCTACAGGAGCACAAACTTTTGGTGGATATATGATGCCTATGCTTGGTAACATGTCTCACATGAATTATGCAGTAACATGTTGTGTTGGTGGATTAATGACTATAGGTGGTTGGTTTGATATTGGGTCACTGGTATCATACTTACAATATACTAAACAAGTTTCTAATCCAATAGCTCAAGTTTCACAACAAGTTAATATGATTTTAGCTGCCCTTGCTGGTGCTGAAAGAATATTTACAGCTTTAGATGAAGAAGTTGAAGTTGATAATGGACAAGTTACTTTAGCTAGAGTTGAAATAAAAGAAGACGGTACTTTAGTGGAAACAGCTAATAGAACAGGACACTGGGCTTGGAAGCTTAAGGATGGTACACTTAAAGAGCTTACTGGTGATGTAAGATTTAAAAATGTTGTCTTTGGATATAATGAAGAAAAAATAGTATTAAAGGATATATATTTATTTGCAAAACCAGGACAAAAAATTGCCTTTGTTGGATCAACAGGTGCAGGTAAAACAACAATAACTAATTTAATTAATAGATTCTATGAAATCAATAGTGGTGAGATAACTTATGATGGAATAGATGTTAAAGATATTAAGAAATCAGATTTAAGAAGATCATTAGGTATAGTTCTTCAAGATACTCATTTATTTACAGGAACTATAGCAGATAATATTAGATATGGTAATTTAGATGCTACAGATGAAGAAGTAAAAGCAGCAGCTAAACTTGCAAATGCTCATACATTTATTAAGCATTTACCACATGGATATGACACTGTAATAACTGGTGATGGTGAAGGACTTTCACAAGGACAAAGACAATTACTTGCAATAGCAAGAGCAGCAGTTGCAAATCCTCCAGTTCTTATAATGGACGAAGCTACAAGCTCAATTGATACAAGAACAGAAAAACTTATTGCTGAAGGTATGGATAAATTAATGGAAGGAAGAACTGTATTTGTTATAGCACACAGACTTTCAACTATTAAGAATTCAGAAGCAATAATGGTTCTTGAACAAGGTCAAATAATTGAAAGAGGAAACCACGATGAACTTCTAGAAATCGGTGGCAGATACTATCAATTATATACAGGAAAGGCACAGTTAGACCAAGAAGAAGCTAT
>JAFADP010000075.1 GCA_023424785.1 Bacillota bacterium | reverse complement strand
ATTTTTTAAGCTCTTTCATAAGTTCTTTCTCTATTTCTTTATCTAAATATCTCCTTGGAATTATATGAGCTACAAATCCACTTATATATAAGGATCATATCTTCGTAAACTTTTACATCTTTTATACTTTCTAACGATACTGTTTCTGATATAGAATCCCCTTTTACTACTATTGTCCCATCAATAATTTCTAAAGTCTTACTTCCAAATATTGATGAATTATCTCCTTAACTTATGAGTTTATCAGTTTCTTTAGCTACTAATTTTTTGTATTGCTTAGGATATGTTAAAATCCAAATGACTAAAAAAACTATCGCTACTATAATCCAATATATACTCGGTTGATTAAATATCCCCGTTCCTGTAAAGTAGATTGGTATAGAAAGTATTATGGGTACAGCATATCTAAGTATGTTAAATGTACTTTTCTGTGATTTCGAGTTTTCTAAATGATGTAAATTGAAGCTTATATAGTCATCTTTTGTTATTTTAAAGTCGATTTTCATTTGTGCCGTCCCCTTATTATTAAAAACTTTATTTACATTATATTACAAATTTCAAGCACTTACAATTAAGCATAGTAACATGAAAAAAGGAAGGGTCTTCATCTTCTTCAGACGACCCTTCCTTTACTTTTAGGCTTTGAATGTCTTATATTTAAATCCTACATATAAAAATTTAACTTATCTATTTAAATTTAATCTCTAATTGCGTTTAGTTTATGAAGCAAATACTCTTTTTTATTCAATGGATCATACGTTGTTTTTTTGCGTGCTTTTGAAAATTCAGCTGAAGCTTCCTTATACCCATAAAATTTTGTCACAAACATTCCTCTACCTTCTGTATATGAAGCTATTTTCATTTTATATTCTTTTGAATTTTCTACTGGAATTAATCCCTTTATTGAGAATTCATCCCCTATAACAATAGGATTATCAAAGGTTGCCCTCATAGTTTCTAAATCCCATACCGCTTTGCTTAAAGCATTTTGAGGAATCTTTAACTCAAACTCATGTAATGGCTCTAATAAAACAGTTTGTGCTTTATATAATGCTTCCATGAATACCATAGGTGTCACATTTCTAAAATCTGCTGGAGTGCTGGCTGGACTAAAAAATTCACCACAGCTAAGAGTGACTTTTACATCTGTAACCTCCCATCCAAATAATCCTTGTTTACTTGTCTTAATAACTGCTTCTTCAATTGCATTTTGAAAAGATTTTGGCAATGACCCTACTGAAACATTAGAAATATACCTAAGACCTTCGCCTCTCCCTGCTGGTTCTATTTCTAAGCCTACTGTCGCCCAAAATGGATTTAAGTCTTCCTGCATATGCATTATTGACGCTCCAAAACCTTTAGGTGTTTCCTTATAGATAGTCTCAATATTCGAAAACTCTACTTTTATTCCATATAAATCATCTAACATGGAACTTAGTATTTCCATTTGAACTTCACCGAATAAGTTGACATAAATTTCTTTATCTATGTCATTCATCTCTAATTCTAGTAGTGGATCTTCCTCTGCAAGTAATGTTAATGCTTTAAATAGCTCTGGATTTTTTTCTTTATCAATTGCAGAAATTGTTGTTTTTAATGCTGGTTTAGCTATAGATATATTTTTAATTTTATCATTTGAAATTCCAATAACATCTCCCACTTGGAAACTTGTAAGTCCATATAAAATACCTATATCCCCTGCTTCTATCCTCTGTGCTTCAACAACTCCCCCATTTTCTAACCTATTAATTTTCTTTACTTTTTCTGCTATCTCCTTATTAGGTACTTGAATTTTATCTCTTACAGATATTTTTCCTCCAAATAATCTTACATAAACCTTCTTTTCATTTTTACTTGTTCTTTCGATTTTAAATACTACTCCAGATAAATCACTTTCACAATCATCACCTGCAAATGGAAAATAACTACAAATTCCATCTAATAAGTCTTCAACTCCAAGTCCAATTGCTGCCGCACCACAAAATACTGGATATAGACTTCCTTCACTTGCATATAATGAAAGCTTTTCTTGTATTTCTTCTTTATCAGGTTCTATTCCACCAATATATCTTTCTAAAAATGCTTCGTCTAAGTCTGATAAAACATCAATAGCATCATCATTTATCATGCATGTATCAAATAGTTTTTTTATATAAACAGCTTTGCTTCCTACATCATATACTTCTTGTAATCTAACTACTTTATTGGACATATTCTTCTTTATATCTTCAAATACTTTATTGAAATTTGCCCCAATTCTATCTAGCTTATTTACAAAAATTATTGTTGGAATGTTTAACTCCTTTAATGTCTCAAATAATATTCTTGTTTGTGACTGAATACCCTCTACTCCTGATATAACTAGTATCGCTCCATCTAAAACACTTAATGAACGTTCAACTTCCGAAATAAAATCCACATGTCCTGGAGTATCAACAATATTAACCTTGACATTATTCCAATTAAAAGATATGGTTGATGATTTAATGGTAATCCCTCTCTTACGCTCAAGCTCCATAGAATCCGTCTGTGTATTGCCTAAATCAACTCTTCCAACTGATTTTATAGCTCCACTATAATATAATAAGTTTTCTGTTATAGTTGTTTTTCCTGCATCCACGTGTGCTACGATTCCTATATTAATTATTTTCTTCATAATCAATACCTCCAACTCTATCAACCACCTTTTTATCCATTATCATAGCAACAATATATAACACTAATACCGGTGTTACTAATAACGAAGTACATGCTATACCCATACTCACTGAAATATTTGTAGCTATGATTCCTATAATTGGTCCACCTAAAATTTGACCTAAGGAATTTATTTGTCCATTTATAGAAAGTACAGTAGATCTGGCCTTGTCATCTATATGTCCATTAAGCCATGCACTAAATATAGGTTCATTTATAGTTCTAAAGGTACTTGTCGCTAAATAAGCTATTAGCATTAAGTTAAATCTTTTTGTAATAGCAAATATGAACATAAATGATATATAAAATATATTTATACATAATAACAGCTTTCCATTTTTATTCTTATCATCATCCTTAAGCTTCTTTTCCATAAAATGCATTACTATAGCACTCAATATCATTCCTGCAATTCCAAAAATTCCGAACCAAGTCACTGGTTTAAGGTTTCCAAGTTTAGGAAGCATAGTATCTTGTAAAAAATGCATATTAGAAAGTCTATCATAACCTTCACTGGATAATCCATAAAATAAAGTTACTGAAAGCAAAATTATAATTATAGGTTTATTTTTTATAAATTTAAGACCAGATTTAAAGGTATATCCCATCTTTTTAAAAGTATTTAAATCCTCTGGAGCAGATGATTTAAAATTATTTTCTGGCATATATAACCATAAAAATAATGCAAGAATTATAAATAAGACTCCACTAACTATAATAGGTAGTCTTACAGATAAATTAGCTATTACAGTGCTTAGTACTATTCCAATAACCGATCCTATCTGTCCTGCTTGTGCTCCCTTTATATAAATTTTATCCAAATCTTTATCTTTCTCTTCTTCCGCAATCCAAGCTTCAACAGATCCACTAATAAAAGTAGAACCTAATCCCCATACAATCTGTGCTACAAGTACGAAAACGAAACTAGAAATAGAACCTTCTAAAATAAATCCCACTCCTGTTAAAACTACACCAATAACAATAGATAGTTTACGACTGTACACATCTGCAACTATTCCTGTAGGAATTTCAAATATAAAGCATGCTACTTCTAAAGTAGTTCCAACAAGTATAAGCTGAAGTGGATTTAAATGCACCGTTTCAATGTGATACACTATCATAACTGTAGCTACTAGTGAAAAACACATTGCTGTAATAGCTGAAAATAATAAATAAGTTTTATATGCTGAAAGTTTATTAACCATTAATAATCACCATCCTAGTATTTTTAAAAAAATTTATTTGTTTTTCATAATCTTCATATTTAAATATATAAATCATCAAAATAATCTCCTTAAATAAAAAAAGCTGTAAGTGAACATAATTCACTTACAGCCTCATAATTATATAACCTAAATATAAACATGAAATATACAACTTTAATTTATATAACTTATGATTAAGCTATGCAAATTAAAGTCTTATATCATATCTATAAATATAGTAAAAATAGGCATAAAAATACCGTGTTTAGAACACAGTTTTCCTATTCTTCAAATAAAGATGTAATATGCTCATTATAATACTGATTATTTTTAGAGTACACAAATAGACATGGTAATATCAATATTATTAATAATTGTTTCTACCACAAATAAACCTTGAGTTATCCAAGATTTTTTTCATATACTTTTTAAAATAATCCTTATTCAGTTAGTTTAGTTAAAAACTACCTCTTTGCGCATATTTACATCTCCTTTACATTTATATTTTTCATGTTTATATTTTAGTATAATTACATTATATATAAACTTTTATTTTTTTTCAATACTTTTATATTCATATTTATCCAAATTCAATTGAAACTTTATTACTTCAAATAACTTATATACACAAAAGAATAACTACTAACTTTAACCTAAATCTGAAATGAATATAAAAAATATATTTGTGGAATGTTTTACAATTTCTTTCAATACTATAGATTAGAAAAAACAAATTCTAATTTGCTGAAATAGGTGAAAAACGAAGAACCTATGAATAAAACTACAATAACCTACAAAAATTCAAATTTTAGATTTTTGTGAGTTTCATTGCAGAATTAAAGCAGACCTACCTTTCATTTATATATCCAATTTTGGTAAAGTTCGCACTTACTTGTGATACGGTTCCTTAATAGTTATTCTAAATAAGTATCAAAAGGCACCTTAAATTATTCAAGGTACCTTTAACTGTGATATAGAATAAAATTTCAGTTCTAATTACTTTTCTTTTACCCCAATCCAAATTTCGCTATAAACATTTTGCATATCTGACATATCTCTATTGAAAGATATTTCTGGAACGTTTATTAATTCATAATTTGAAGATGGCAACCATTCAGATAAAATTTTTCCCCATGTATCTTGAAATACAGTTGGAAATGGTCCTTTACAAGAAAAAATTGCCCAAGTACAAGCAGGAACTTCTACAACATCAAATTCACCAAAATCTATATCTAGAGTAGTTATAGATCCAATTAAGTGATTTAAGTTACCTTTTTCTTCATACCTTTTATCATCAAAATCAAATGAAGCGTTAACAACAGTTTTAACATCTTCATTTCTATATGATTGTAATAATTTTCTTTGTTCTTCTGTTATACTTTGTGCTATTTTCATTATTTCTTGATTTATACCTTCAAACACAATAGGAACTTGACCTTTAACTCCTACTAATTTAAAAGCTTCTTTTTTTTCAATACGATAATTCATATTACTTCCTCCTTTAATAGTTAATTGAAAAGTCATACAAGGAAATACTTTAAGATTCTTAGCATCTTTAATCTCTGAAGGATTCACACCAAACCATTCTTTAAATGCCCTACTAAATCCATCTGCTGAATCATATCCATATTTTATAGCTATATCAATTATTTTTATATCTTTTTGCATTAAATCAAAACTTGCTTTAGATAGCCTTCTTTTTCTTATATAGCTCGAAAGTGTCATACCTGAAAGATACGAAAACATCTTTCTAAAATGATACTCAGATACTCCTGCAATCTTTGAAACCATATTAAAGTCTATTTCTTCTTCTAAATGCATTTCTATATACTCCATAACTTTATTGAAATTGGTAAGCATATCCATGTATAATCACTCCTCATACTAACAATTATAATTTTTAGTAATATACTTTTATCGATATTATCTATACATATATTATCGTACTAATTATTTTTTAAGTATAACTAAGATCTAAGTTATATATCTAAATTTTTACTCTTATCATCCGCGCTACCTTACTTGTGATACGGTTCATTATTATTTATTCTAAAGCCTCTATAAACTTGTTCTAGTAACATAACTCTAAATAGTTGATGTGGAAAAGTCATCTTAGAAAAACATAATTTATAGTTTGCCCTTTTTCTTACTTCATCTGATAACCCTAAACTTCCACCTATAACAAATACTATGTTAGAATTACCCATAACTCCACAGTTAGATATGAACTTTGCAAATTCTTCTGATGATAGTTCTTTTCCCTTTAAGTCCATAGCTACTACATATGCATTATCTCTTATTTTAGATAATATTAACTTTCCTTCTTTATCTCTTATTTGTTCTTCTTCTTTATCTGAAGCATTATCAGGTGTTTTCTCATCTGGTAGTTCTATTATATCTAATTTACAGTATCTACTTAATCTCTTAGAATACTCATCAATAGCCTGCTTTAAATATTTTTCCTTTAACTTCCCAACAGCAATAACTGATATATTCATATGTAAACTTCTCCTTCTTATCTCCAGTTTTTCTCCGCCTCTAGGTAGTATGTTATTAATTGTGGTCTTGATAATGTATTTGTTATAATACTATCCTTATCTACTATTTCATCTTCTGCAAATAGAAATAGACCAGCTATATTCTCTTTATTCAAGAATTTAGTTTCTACCTTTAGGTTTATATTTTCTTTATTTATTTCTTTTTTTGATGCTAATTGAAATCCCCAGTCTCCAAAGGATGGTACCTGTACATGATATGGTACTACATTTAATCCTTCACTCTCTAACGTTTTATTTATACACCAAAAAGCATTTTTTGCATAGTATGGACTAGTTGATTGTATTGCCATAACTCCATCTTCAGAAAGACTATTTGCACATAATCTATAGAATATATTTGTGTATAACTTATTTAAACTATCATCATTAGGATCTGGCAAATCAACTAATATTACATCATATATCTCTTTGTTATTTTCTAAAAATTTATATGCATCGTTATTAATAATATTTACCTTTGAATTACTTAATGACCCTTCATTTAATTTAACTATATCATTGTTAGTCTTACATAATTCAACCATTTCATTATCTAAATCTACTAAAGTTATTTTTTCTACATCCTTATATTTTAATATTTCTCTAGCTGCTAGGCCATCACCACCACCTAGTATTAGTATCTTTTCTTTTTTCTCTACAACAGACATAGGTATATGTACTAAAGCCTCATGATATCTATATTCATCCATAGATGAAAATTGTATATTTCCATTTATAAATAATCTTAAATCATCTTTGTGTTTGGTTACTACTATTTTTTGATATTGAGTTTGAGTTGATAAGATTATTTTATCTCTATATAAATTATTTTCTATTGAATATGCTATATTTTCTGAGAAAATGGATCCAAATATCATTATTCCCAATGTTATAAATGATATTGCCTTAAATATTTTTATATTATTTATATAATCCTTATATGAAAATATTATTATTATAGAAACAACTATATTTAATGCTCCTGTAATAAATGCTGTTGTAAAGTAGCCTAAATTAGGTAATAGCAATAAAGGAAATGCTATTGACCCTATAAGTCCTCCAATATAATCAAAGCTAAATATACTTGATAATGTTACTCTTAAATTTTTTGTATTACTTTCTATTATTCTTGTTAATAATGGAATTTCTAGCCCTACTAATGTTCCTATAATAATTATTTGTAAGTACATAATTAAAGCATAGGACTCAAGGTATATATTAGATAAAAATAATATTATTGAACTTATTCCACCTATAAACCCTACCCCTATTTCAACAAATACAAACCAGTCAAACATATTTTTTCTTATAAATTTAGATATATATGATCCAACTCCCATAGCACACATATAAATTCCTATTGTTATAGAAAATTGTTTTATACTATCTCCAACTAAATAAGAGCTCACAGAACTTATTAGTACTTCATATATAATTGAACACCCTGATATTATAAGTGTTGTTAACATAAGAATCTTGTAGTTAAATTGTTTTTCTTTCATACTTTTCTCCTCTTCAATAAATACATATAAAAAGTGCGATTTCTCGCACCTTTTTAGTATATTACTCCACTTATAATTATTGCTAATCCAATAAACATTCCCATTATCATAAGTCCTGCTGCTGGATTTCCTTCTCCAATTTCTTTATTTAAATCATATTTTCTATTAAATAAATTTGTCATAAAGTAACCTATTACACATAATATTATTCCTAATATGAAATATAAAACTGTACTAACTACTCCTTGAAATAAAGTTTCCTCAATGATTTCTGTAACTGGTGACATAACAGCTGCCTTAAGTATTATTCCAACTGAAATTGAAGCTCCTGCAGTTATATATCCAACAGCTACATTTTTCTTTTTAATTTCTGTTGGAAAATGACATGGTATAGCTAAATCTACTATAAATGTTCCAACCATCATTAATATTATTCCTAAAAGTGAGTAAATCACTATACTTATTATTTCTCTCATTTTATATCCCCCTTATTTACCTGAACTTGTTCCTCCCCCAGAAGAACTTCTTGAATTTACACTACTTTGCCTTACACTATCAGAGTAATTTCTATAAGTATCATTATAATTTGTATCTACATATTCTCCATCATAATTTTCATATCCATTGGTATATTTTTTATACCTGCTGTAATCACTCGAATACCCCATACTATAATAATAACTTCTAAAATATCTAGCAGTTGATCTCCTAGAGCGATATGGATCATTTGTACTAGAGTATGCATATAATCTCGAACTTACCTGTACTAAGGTTTCACCTTCTTCTGTGCTATAAACTAGTCCATATTCATCTGATGTTATTATTGCTACACTTCCATCCTCTGTATTTTCTTGAATATCTTCAATATTGCCATCTATACCGTCTATTATGTCTTTAGCAGCTAATTCAACTGTTAATATGGTTGAGTATACATCTGCCTTCTCTTTATTATTTAAATCTGATGTTATAGATGTTGTATAAGTAAAGTTACTACTTTTTGAAATATAATCTGACATATTATTTTTAGATGCTATACTATTAAAAAATGTTATTCCCATAATAACGAAAAATGCTGCTATAATACCAAAAGTTACTCCACTTAAAGAGTTACTACTATTTCTTAACTTAGTTTGTTGATAGCTATTATATTGTGTTTTTCCATTACTATATCCAGATGAACATATCTTTTCTATTTCATCTTCATCTAAATAGTATCCTGTTGAGTATTCTGTCTCATCTTCCCATTCTTCAATAGCTATAATATTTTCTTCTGATAAGTCCTCAAATTCTCTGTATTTTACCTTATCTCCTAAATCAACATCAACATCTCCATTACATGCAGAAACTTTAGCTTCTCCAAAATCTGTCTCTCTATAACCCATTGATTTAATATTATCATCGCTATATTTTCTTTTAGAAACTTTATATATAGCATATTCTTCATAACCACTATCAATACTAAGCCAACTTATGCTTGAATCACTAATCTTTTTAAGCTTATATTCAGTCCAAGCATATCCATCTGAGTTATTTAAATATTCTATAATACCTATAACTAAATATTCTTCTCTTTCTACTTTTAACTTATCTCTTAAGTTAAAATTTAAACTCCTCCCCATTTACCCCTCCACAATATACAAATATATTACTTATTTTATATAATTTTACTATTGTAAATTAAAAAACTATAAGCCCTCTATAAAGAGGTCTTATTATATACTATTCAGTTCTATAATCATCAACATCAATAATTACTGTTTCATCCTTACCCTCTATTCTCTTCCTCATCTTAGGCAAAGTTAATACAAGTAAATTATCATCAAAAGATGCTTTTAATCTAGTTACATCAATTTCTTCTACATAAAAGGTTTTTACAATATCCCCACCACATTTTATCATTGCAAACACTGTATTACTGTCATTAGAATAAACTTTTCTTCTTTTTATTGTTAATATAGCTTTATTTTTTTCAAAATCTATACTTATATCTTTTGCAGTAAGCCCCGGTAGATATCCTTTTATAATATAATAATCACCTTTATCTTGAAACTCTATATTATACTCTTGATCTTGCAAAAATTCTTCTGTTAGATTATTCACTAAATCACTTGATAAAAACTGATCTACCATGTTATTAAAAAAATTATCATTCATCAAGTTATCAACTAAGTTATCGAAAAAGTTTATGTTATTGTTATTTCCATTATTATTGTTATAAGGAAACATCTTAAACATATATACCACTCCTCCTTGTAGAAGTATTCATAGTATATATGTATTAATATTTTTTTTAATTTGACACTAATATCCTATTTCTTTATTTAAAAATATAACATGTATTCTATCTTTTCTTCCTTGCTTTCTTATTACAGTATATTCATTACATATTCTTTCTTTACTATTGCAATTCATACATATGCCTGTCTTTGTACAAGGAGTAGCCCTATTTAATCTCTTTGCATTTATTGGCGCACTAACTCTTTTATTTCTACTTATAGCCTCATCTATATTTGCTACAATTTTATTTACTCCACAAACTAATATAACTTTTTCTGGACCATACAACATTGCTGCTACACGATTACCATTTCCATCTACATTATATAGTTCTCCTTCTTCAGTAACTGCGTTACTACTTGAAAAATAAGCATCACAATTAAATGCACTTTTATATATCTTAACGATTTCTTCTTGTGTTAATCCTTCTTTATATCTGTCTAAAAATTCATATCTTCCACTTCTTAAATGATCTATTACTCCAGTTTCAAATAAACTCATAGAGCCACCACAGCATACTATAGATCCCTTAGCTACAATCTCTTCTATTTTAGAAATTAGCTCTTTTTCATCTTTAACTAAATAACCATTTATATTATTAGTTTCTAAAGCTTTTATTGTTCTTAATATTTTTTGCTCATTTCCCCAAGTTACATTTAAATCCATATATTACATCCCCCCTTAAATAAATTAAACTAGAAAAAGGAACTTACTAAAGCAAGTCCCTAATTTTACTATTTTCCACAGCACTTTTTAAATTTTTTACCACTTCCACATGGACATTGGTCATTTCTTCCTACTTTGTTTTCATTTCTAACAATCTTAGATTCTTTAAACTTCTTCTTAATATCTTCTCTCTTCTCTTCTGAGAAAATTCCAGCCCATTGAGGTAAATTATATAAATAATCTGCTTTTGCATCTAGCATATTATAATATAAATTTTCTAAGTCAATATTAAATTCTAATACTGTATCTTCTTCTAAAGTTTCTAATTCATAAGGATTGATTAAGCTATCATTTATTCCATCTATGAATCCCATTACGAATTCAACTGTTGTTCCTTGTTCTGCTGCTAATTCTTTTATTGTTGTCTTCTTAACTTCTTTATGTTTTGCTAATAAGTCTTTATAGATATTCGTTTCTATTTTTGAATACTCTCTCCAAAAAGCTGCTTCTCCCTTAGTCTTAACATATTCTACAACCATTTCTGTCCATTGTTCATATAAACTCATAGTTCTCTCCTCTTTCATGTTTATTTATACAAAGTATAACAATTTGTTATTATTATTTCAATAAATTGTATTGCAAAAAATTACTTTTAATTAAAATTCTATATATTCACTAGGACTGTTCCTATTTGCCATAGAAAGTATTATATCTTCACCTTGTATAATTCCTTTCTCTTGTATTGCACTTAAGGATGTTTGGAATGCCAAATCCGGATTATTATTAGTATTACTTAAATGTCCTAATAATATCTTTTTTCCTTTTCCACACTTTGCTATATCTAAAATAGCTTTTCCACAATCCTCGTTTGATAAATGTCCTATTTCACTTAATATTCTTCTTTTTAGTGTATAAGGGTATGGACCATACTTTAACATATTAACATCATGATTACTCTCTAATAATATAACCTCTGAATCTTTTATATTACTATATATTTCATCAGTAAAAGTACCAAAGTCAGTTGCTACACTAACCTGTTTATTATTATTTATAACTGTATAACCAACAGGGCATATAGCATCATGAGGTATAACAAAAGATTTTATAGTTAAGTCTCCTATATCTACAGTGGTTCTTCTATCCATTATTTTAATGTTATGTTCTTTTATTTTACCTAAACTTTTCTCCATAGCAAGCCAAGTTTTATCATTAGCATAAATAGGAATATCATATTTACGCGATAATACTCCAGCTCCCTTAATATGATCACTATGTTCATGTGTAATAAAGATTCCATCTATTTCTGAAGGCTTTTTTCCTATTGAGATTAAAGCTTCATCTATTTTTTTCCCTGGTAATCCTGCATCTATAAGTATATTTGATGTTCCTGATGATACAAATATACTATTTCCACTACTTCCACTATATAATGAGCAAAATATCATTTACATCCTCCTGCTATTCCTCACAAGTAACTCTGTATATATCTGCTCCTAATGATTTGAACTTACTTTCTATGTGAGGATATCCTCTATCTATATGTTCTATATTAGTTATTTCAGTTCTACCCTCTGCAACAAGACCAGCTATAACCATTGCTGCTCCTGCTCTTAAATCTGTTGCTTTTACAACAGATCCTGTTAATCTACTAACTCCATCTATAATAGCTACTCTACCTTCAACTTTTATATTAGCTCCCATTTTCTTAAGCTCATCTACATGTTTATGTCTGTTTTCCCAAATAGATTCAGTTATTAAACTTCTACCTTTTACTACACTTAATAAAGCTGACATAGGTTGTTGAACGTCTGTTGGAAACCCTGGATAAGGAGTAGTTTTTATGTTTACTGGTTTTAATTCCTGATCTACAGTAACTCTTACACTGTCGTCTCCTTCTTCTACAATTGCTCCCATTTCTTTTAACTTAGCAGTTACAGACTCTAAGTGCTTAGGAATAACATTTGTTACTGTAACATTTCCCTTTGTTGCTGCTGCTGCTATCATAAATGTTCCAGCTTCTATTTGATCTGGTATTACACTATAATTGCATCCTTTTAGTTCTTTAACACCATTTATTCTTATAACATCAGTTCCTGCACCTTTTATATCTGCTCCCATAGTATTTAGGAAGTTTGCTAAGTCAACTATATGAGGTTCTTTTGCTACATTTTCTAATGTAGTAAGACCTTCTGCTAAAGTTGCAGCTATCATTATATTCATAGTAGCTCCAACAGAAACAACATCAAAGAATATGTTAGTTCCTACAAGTTTATCTGCCTTTACATTTACAGCACCATGTTCTATAGTAACTTCTGCTCCAAGTGCTTCAAAACCTTTTATATGTTGATCTATAGGTCTTACACCTATTGGGCATCCCCCTGGTAGTTCAACTCTTGCTTTTTTAAATCGCGCAAGTAAAGCTCCGATAAAATAATATGAAGCTCTCATTCTTCTAACATCCTCTGTACATGCATCAAAATTATTTACATCTGAACTATCTATTTCTAAAGTATTTTCATCAACTTTGTTTACAACACATCCTAAAGATGCAAGAATTCTTTGTAAACAATGAACATCTTCTATGTCTGGTACATTTTCAATTAAACATTTTCCTGTCATAGCCATTACTGTAGCTGGTAAAATAGCAACAGCTGCATTTTTAGCTCCGTTTATATCTACAGAACCAACTAGAGGTCTCCCTCCATTTATTATTAACTTTTCCATTAGATTCACCCTTATTCGTAAAATATATTAATACTCTCTAACCGTATATTTATCAAATTAATTTCATCTATAATAAATAAAAAACTTTCTTAGTTTATTAAATTTTTATATCTATTACTTTAATTGTTTCTATCTTGAATATTATATCATAAACTATATTCAGTTAAATATATTTTTTGTATTTTCACTAATTAAAAATTAAATTATTTATATTTGTTTTCTTATATTTCCTAGTATGTTATAATTTATACCAAAGTATGTATAATTACATATATTTTTAATTGGAGGTTTACTATGAAATACTATATTGTTGCTTTATTTGATGAAGAATCTTATGAGACAATTTTACCAATTCAAAGAAATATATCAAAAAAATATAAAGGATATAGGAATTCTCCAATCCCTCATGTTACGCTATCGATTTTAGATAATCCAAATATAGAAAAATTAACAAGTATAGTTGAAAAAGTTATTAGCCCATATAAAAAATTTAAAATTGAGTTAAATAGTAATGTTCATATATCTGATCAATTACATAGTTTAAATTTACAAATTGAAAATAGAGGATATATAACAAAAATAAAAAAAGAATTGTTTGAATTACTTGAATTGCATGGATTTAATGATTTAATAAATTTAGATTCTTCACTATCTATTTCAATTGCTAACATTAATCATTCTAATAAAGATTCTAAAAGAAATGAGATGTCTTGTGATTTAATAAGAAGAAATGCTAAAACAACTACATTAAAAATAAATAAAATAGAAATTTGGAAATTCTCTAATAATAGACGAGAGACACCATTGAAATCTTTTATCCTTAAAAACTTTTAAGAATTCATGTTTTTATAAAAAATTCAAAATTAAAATTTAATTTTGAATTTTTTTCTTTAAATTTATTTTTGTATTCGTTTTCTAACCTTTTCTTTATTTTAATATTTTTGTAATATATAAATATATGTAACCTTTATGGTTTAGGAGGATTAAAAGATGAACATTTGTACTCTACTAGAAATACAAAAAGAAATTGCAAATAATATATCTATTGATACTAATTTAAATGATTATACACTTTTTGCTAGAAAACATCTTCAATTGCACATAAAAATGAGTGAATTAGCAGCTGAGACTAAATGTTATAAATACTGGGTTGGAGAAATAGAGTCTGTAAATTACCATAATATATTCACTAAATATATATCTTGTTTCCAACAAATCTTACTTTTGGGACTTGATGGCGGTTTCGAAAGTGTACAAGATATAGAGGCTCAACATACTGATTCTTGTTTAAGCGACCAATTTCTCAACTTGTACATAGACATAAATGATTCTATAATATCTTCTTCTCTAGATCATTTTGTAACTTTAGTAGAAGATTATTTAACTTTAGGTTCTAGCTTAGGATTTTCTGAACAAGAAATACTTGATGCTTTTTATGAAATTAAAGGACTTGACGTAGCACTCTAAAATTGAGTGCTTTTTTTATATTTTTTTTATCATTGGGTAAACTATCCTTGAGGTGATTAGAATGATGTCAATAATATTTGCAATAATTTCAGGGGTTGCCATGAGTGTTCAAGGAGTATTTAATACAAAGGTTAGTGAAAAGGTAGGTCTTTGGGAAACAACAGTGCTAGTTCAAGCAATTGCATTAGTTTCTTCTCTTATTATTTCTTTCTTCTTTGGAAAGGGTAGCTATAAAGCCCTTCAAAACGTTAATAAGTTATATTTATTAGGTGGAATTTTAGGTGTTATTATTACATTCACAGTTATGAAAAGTATTAGTGGAATGGGAGCAACTTGTGGTATAGCAATTATATTAATATCTCAATTATTAGCTGCAGCTATTATTAATGCTTTTGGATTATTTGGAAGTGAAAAGATTTCTTTTCATTTTAAAGAAATATTGGGTATTGCAATTATGATAATAGGTATTGTAGTATTTAAATGGAAAAGTTAATTAAGGGGATGGGGATTAAATGAAACTATTTAGTAATATACACTTTTTATCTATATTAGCTTTAAATAATATAAAAGAATATTTTATAGAACGAGAGACTTCTTTTAATGATTTATTTAATGATAATTCTATTTATTGGTATGGGCATGCTACTACATTAATAAATCTTTCAGGAACAATAATAGTTACAGATCCTGTAATTACTAATAGACTAGGTTTTTTTAAGCGAGTTGTAAATGCACCATGCGATTTAAGAGATAAAAATATAGATTACATTATATTATCTCATGGTCATATGGATCATATTCATTTTCCATCATTAAAAAAGCTTGATAAAAATGCTACTGTTATTGTACCTAAAGGATATAAAAATATTCTATCTTTTATGGGCTTTAAGAATGTAGTTTTACTTAGACATGGTGAGACATATGAAGATGATAATATAAAAATATCTGCAGTTAAAGCAAACCATGATGGAAGAAGGTTTTATATAGGAGTTGATGATGAAAGTAATTCTTATATTATAGAAAAAAATGGTTCTAGGGTTTTTTTTGCTGGTGATACTGCTTACACAGAGAACTTTAAAGGAATTGAATGTGATGTAGCTATAATGCCAGTAGGTTGTTATAAACCAGATAGATTTTCTTATATGCATTGTACTCCAGAAGAAAGTTATAAAATGTTTAAAGCAATGAATGCATCTGCAATGATACCTATTCATTATAAAACATTTAAAATATCATTAGAAAAATTTGAAGATACTTATGATACACTCAATAAAATTAATGATCCAGATATAAAAATATTAAATATAGGTCAATCTTATAACTTCAAAGAGTAGTTTTTTCTGAACTACTCTTTTTATTTATTAACAAAAATTACTTTAAATTTATACTATATTAGAGATACTAATTCTTGAGGTAAGTTAATGTTTTCTATGAAAAATAAAATAGATTCTAACCTTCGATACTCTTTACAAAATAATGAACATAAAAAATATCGCGTACTTATAAAGTGTAAAACCCTTACAGAATCATTTATAAAAAAAGTTTCAAGTTATAAAGGAAGTTTAATTCATGCTTTAAGAATATCTCATTTAATATGTGCTAAATTAGATAGAAGATCTATAGAAAGGTTAATTGAATATCCTGAAGTAAGTCTTGTTACCTTCGATGAATACTTATTTTTATGTGGAATGAGTGTTGCTACTGCTAATAAAGCATATTCATACAAAAAGCTCTCTGTATCAGGTAAAGATATTCATATTGGATTAATTGATAGTGGTGTTTATCCTCATATAGACCTATCTAATCCTATAGAAAAAATAAGTAACTTTAATGATATAATTAATAACTTAAATTATCCATACGATGATAATGGTCATGGTACTGCTATAGCTGGAATAATTTCAGGAAATGGTACAGCCAGTAAGGAGATGTATAGAGGAATAGCCCCTTACTCCACAATACATTGTTATAAAGCTTTTGACTCACTAGGAAAAGGATATGCTTCTGATATACTGTTTGCGCTAGAAGATATATTAACTAATAATGATAAAAATAATATTAAAGTTATTTGTCTACCTTTTGAACTATTAACACATAATGCCTTAATAGAATCTTCATTTGATAAATTATTTTCTAATGCTATAGATAAAAATATAATTCCTATAGTTCCTAGTGGTAGTAATGAGAATATAGAAGATTCTATAATAGGACTTGGTAAGTCTCAAAATTGTATTACTGTTTCCGGAATTGATACAACATCCACCATTAAACCTTATAAATATTCTTCAAGTGGATTAACTAGAGGTAAAAAGCCTGACCTATGTGCTGCTTGTGTTAATATTACTTCTTTAAACTGCAATACTTCATATATATCAGAAAGAGAGGGACATAAGCTATATCCACCAAAACTATCTTCATCTTATAAAACTTTTACTGGTACATCTATGGCCGTTGCTTATATTACAGGTATAGTTGCTCTCCTTTATGAAAAAAATCCTTCACTGAATTTTAAAGATATTTCTTCTATTTTAAGACTATCATGTGAATCTATTGAAATTTCATCGTTTTATCAAGGAGAAGGCTTTATTAATATAGGTAAACTACCTCTTTAGAAAGTTGTTATATATTCTCCCCTTTGCTATAATAGTTACACAATATAATACCTTTAATATTGGCAATAAGGAGGATAAACAATGAGCACTTTTATGCTTAAACCTACAAACTTTAATTTTACTCCTGTAAGCAATATTTTCATAGAGAAATATATGCCAAAAGCAAGAGGTGAATTTATAAAAGTTTATTTATTAATGCTGAAACATACTACCTCTGGGGAACCAGGTATAAATGGTACAATACTTGCATCAACCTTAAATTTACTAGAATCAGATATTATGAATGCTTTAAATTATTGGAATGATCAAGGTGTTATAAGACTTAAGTCAATAGATGCAATGAATAACTTCTCTATAGAATTTATAGACTTAGCAGAAACTTCTTATGAATCTAATAATCAAGTTGACTTTTTAGAAGCATTAAACAGCAAAGAAACTCATGATATGTTAAAAGAGATTGAAAAAATATTAGGAAGAACACTATCTCCAAAAGAAATGGAGATGTATCTTAGTTGGCAAAGAGACTTCTTATTTCCATCTGAATTAATCTTACTTTTAATAGAATATTGCGCTTCTAAAGGAAAGAGTGATTATAGATATATAGAAAAAGTAGCATTATCATGGAATGATTTAAATATTAGAACAATGGAGCAAGCTCAGAACTATATAAAACAAACTGAAGATAAATGGGTAAAAATACGAAGCATTCTTTCATATATGGGAATTAAAAATGGTGACATAATGAAACCACAAGAAGAGCTAATTACTAAGTGGCTAATTAATTATAAATTTAATGTAGAAATTATCGAAAAAGCTTGTGATATATGTTGTCAAAAACTAAATCGTGCTGATTTTAATTATATAGATGGTATATTAACTAAATGGAATAAAGATAATATTAGAACTATAGATGATATAGATACTAAAAATAAAGCCTTTAGAGAAAATTATAATAAGAAAAAATATATTAACGAAAATAATACTAATAATAAATCAAATAACTACTCTACTGGATTTAACAACTTTAGAGGACGTTCTTATGATTATGATTCATTAGAAAGAAAATTGTTAGGATGGGATAATGATGATTAGTGGGTACCAAACTAAAATAATAGATATGTATTCTAAGATAAGAGATGAAGAAAATAATAACCTTAAAGCTAGAAGAAATGAAATAGAACAACTATATCCTAAAATCATAGAAATTGATAATCTAATAAAACAGCTCTCTTTGAGGTTATCTCTTGATATTCTTAAATCTACTAATAGTGATGATACATTAGGAAGTTATAAAGAAAGAATTACTGATTTAAGAGCACAAAAATGTGAGATGCTTGTAGCTAACGGCTATCCTGCAGACTATTTAAATCTTCATTATAGATGTAATAAGTGTAATGATACTGGATTCATAGGAAATAAAAAATGTTCATGTTATAATCAAAAACTTATTGAGCTGTATTATGAAAATTCATTATTAAAAAATACTTTAAAAGAAAAAAACTTTGATAATTTTGATCTTAACGTATTTTCGCCTCATAGAAATGGAGATGAAAAATTTTCTCCAAGAAAAAATATAGAAAATATATTAAATTATATAACAACGGATTATTTACCAAGTTTTAAGTCAACAAATACAAACTTATTATTCTTTGGCGATCCTGGAAGCGGTAAAACATATATGTCTTATTGTATAGCTAAGGAATTATTAGATTTAGGAGAACTAGTTATATATAAAACATCAGATGAGTTAATAAGTAATCTTAAAGAGATACGATTTAACAACAATAAATATCTTGAAGAGTTATTAATTAATTGTGATTTATTAATTATAGATGACTTAGGTGCAGAACAAAAAAATGAGTTTTCTATTACAGAATTATTTAACTTGCTTAATAAGAAGCTTTTATTAAATAAAAAGATGTTAATTTCAACAAATCTCTCTCTTCCTGATATAAATAAAGTTTATAGTGAAAGAATATATTCTAGACTTATTGGTGAATTTAAGTTATGGAAATTTTATTCTGATGATATAAGAATAATGCTTAATTTAAAAGGTAAGAAGTAATAAAAGGTTGATTCTTAATAGAATCAACCTTTTTCTTTTAGATTTCTTTTAAACCTATAATAAAAAAAGAGTTTCGAATAATCGAAACTCTTTGGCGACTCAGAAGGGGCTCGAACCCTCGACTTCCAGCGTGACAGGCTGGCACTCTAACCAACTGAGCTACTGAGCCATACTTTGGTGGGCACAACAGGGCTCGAACCTGTGACCCTCTGCTTGTAAGGCAGATGCTCTCCCAGCTGAGCTATGCGCCCAAAGTATAAATGGTGACTCCTAGGGGAATCGAACCCCTGTTACCACCGTGAAAGGGTGGTGTCTTAACCGCTTGACCAAGGAGCCATATATGGAGCTGGCAATAGGAATCGAACCTACAACCTGCTGATTACAAGTCAGCTGCTCTACCGTTGAGCCATGCCAGCATCTTAAATGGCGACTCAGAAGGGGCTCGAACCCTCGACCTCCGGCGTGACAGGCCGGCACTCTAACCAACTGAGCTACTGAGCCATCTCATGGTGGGCACAACAGGGCTCGAACCTGTGACCCCCTGCTTGTAAGGCAGGTGCTCTCCCAGCTGAGCTATGCGCCCATAAGATAGTTTGGTCTATGATTTCTCATAATTTTTAAATATTTAATTTAAAATGGTGACTCCTAGGGGAATCGAACCCCTGTTACCACCGTGAAAGGGTGGTGTCTTAACCGCTTGACCAAGGAGCCATGCTTTATGTCATTCGCTTCACACTCTTGCGTTTCTTACTGTGTCGCGCTGACCACATAGACTATAATACAGAATTTCTATTCATGTGTCAACACATTTTTTAATTTTTTTTTATTTTTTTTAATTTTATCTTATTTTTCTCATTTAGAATGACCTTTCTAACTAGTCTTCATGCATATTTTTCACATCGTTTATAGCGTCCTCAAAGCTAGTAATCACCTTGTTTTTAAGGTCTATTTCCTTATTTATATTTTCAATTTCATTCATGCACATTTCCAAAAAAATATCTTTTTCTACTTTGTTGATAATTATGTTATATCCATCTCTTTTGAAGTTTTGTCCTGAAGCTTGTATTTCCAAAGGATACCTATTGTTTACATTTACTAGAATTTCTTTATCCCATATTCCCCTCTTATTTATTTTATATTTATCTCTCAAAACATTTAAATTTTTAATTTCTTCTTCAATTTCATCTTTAATTGAATCATAAATAGCATTATAAAGAACAACTGATATTCCTCTTTTTAATTTTATTTTTAAAAAATCTCTGTTATTTATTAAAAAATCATCTATTGCATTTTCACTTATACACTTAACATCTTTAAATGAAAAATATTTTAATCCATTTCCTGTTGGATAATTAACTATTATTTCATTATAATTCATTCTTCTTACTTTAAATGTTCTCCCAAAGTCATCTAAATTTTCATTAATTACTTTTATCTCCATTCAAAATCACCTCTTTATTTTAGTATTCCATTCTTTTAACCTTAATATTACTATGTTAAAATTTATTTATCTAAAATATAGGTTTCAATCACGATTATAATATGACAGTATAGAATTAATCTTAAAATCCCTCTTTTTATAATCAATTAAGTATATATTTTTCTATTTTAGAGTAGAAACGAGGATTATTATAAGAAGATTAAGATAATAATTATCTATAGTGATTAATATAAGATGAATTTTTACCACATTATTATAGAAAGAAAATAATTCATAATTATATATTCTTATTTAAATAAAACGAGGAGTGATCAGCAAATGATTTATCACGATTTAATAGTTGTTGGTGGTGGTGCTTCAGGATTAACTGCTGCTATTATAGCTAAAGATTTTGGTATAGATGTAGCAATTGTTGAAGGTACCGACAGAATCGGAAAAAAAATTCTTGCTACTGGTAATGGACGCTGTAATATATCAAATAATAGGATTTCTTATCCGTATATTACTTATCATAGTGAAAACGAAGGTTTCTTTACAGAGGCTTTAAATAATCTTACTGTTGAAGATACTAAAAATTTATTTTTATCTTTAGGTCTGCCTTTAATAGAATTAGAAAATGGGAAAATGTATCCTAAATCTCTTCAATCTTCATCTGTTGTTGATATATTCAGAATGGCACTTGAAGACAGACAGATTCCACTGTATACAAACTGCAAAATTAACTCTATAAGTAAGAAAAAGAACTTTAATCTATTTACTAATAATGAAGAATACGATGGTTTTTCGTGTAAAAAACTTGTCTTAAGCTGTGGAGGCAAATCTGCTGTTAAAACTGGCTCTGACGGCACAGGATATAAATTAGCTAAATCTTTAGGACACAGTATTACAGATACTGTTCCTGGAATAGTTCAGCTTAAATTAGACTATCCTTATTTAAAAGCTATATCTGGCGTAAAATTTGATGGACGTGTTTCTATATTAGTAGACGATGAAATAATAAGAACTGAATCTGGAGAAGTTTTATTTACCGATTATGGTATTTCAGGTCCTCCAATACTACAGCTTTCTTATTATGCAGCTAAAGCATTAAATAACAAGTCAAAGGTTACAATAAGAGTGGATATGCTTCCTGATGAAAGCAAAGATGATGTAGAAAACTTCTTTACTACTCATTTTTCAATGTTCAGCTACAGAGAAATATCTTCTGCACTTATAGGAACAATACATAAAAAGCTTATACCAACTTTATTGAAGGACTCTGGTATTAAAGATATTCATTTACCTTGCAGCAATATAGACTGGAAATATATAAATACTCTTATTTCAAAGTTTAAGAAATGGGATTTCAACTGCATCGATACAAATGGCTTTGGTAATGCTCAGGTGACAGTTGGAGGAGTGAATACAAAAGAAGTCAATAATCTAACTTTAGAATCTAAATTAGTTGATAATTTATATTTCTGCGGTGAAATACTTGATGTTCATGGTGACTGTGGAGGTTTTAATCTTCAATGGGCATGGAGCTCTGGATACCTTGCTGGTAAATCAGCTTCTGAAGGTCAATAAAATAGTGTAAATTTAAAATACTCATATATAGCTAATATTTTATTACTCATATAATGTTATCTAAATAAAAAATCTCTAGAAGTAAATTTATCTCTAGAGGTTTTCTTATATCTTATATTCTACATATTTTATAAACTGCTACTGTCCTTTTCCCATTCAGCTTCTAATAATGTCAATTCTGTTCCATCACTCTTTCTTATTGTGTGATAAGATTTTATGGTATTTTCATCGATTTCTTTAATAGCAGCAGAGGATGATATTGTTTCACCATATTTACTTTCCTTTTCAAAAGTAACCTTGATTCTCTTTATTGTATAATCCTTAATAACTTCTATTGGAACTGCTTCAATTGCCCATTCAATATATTTAACATTATTAACATGGTTATTTGAGTCTATATCGCTATATCTTATATTAAAGTTTACGGAATAATCCTCATGTTCAACTCTTTCTAATTTTTCCATGCTTACATCATAATCGATATCTCCATCTACTCCATAAAAATCATATTGTTCTTTTTGAATTCTTGTAGGTCTTCTCTTTTGAATATTAATTAGAAAAAATAATGCTAAAGCCTCACCTATTACATTATTTTCACTGTCTTTAATAATGTATCTTCTTAACCCATAAAACTTTTTAAACCCAACAGGCTTTGTAGTTATGCTTATAGTTTCACCGAACATAGGATATCTACTCATCTTTATATCATATTTATAAAAAACCCATGCACAGTTATTTTGAATACAATATTCTATCCCTCCACCAACTGCTTCAGACTGTTGTGTTCCAACATCACATATAAAATCAATAATTGATGATAACTTACATCTCAATTTTGAATCTACCTCATAATAATGTATCTCATAATTTTTAGTGAATTCTTTCATAATAAAAATATCTTGCAAAATTTATCTTAAATTATATATATGAAACTTTGCAATTCTCCTCCCTTCTATATCTATATATTTTTACCTTAATTATATATTATCATACATTTTTAGTTAAATATAACTGTCAAGCGAAATATTCTTACATTATTTACATACTATAATCCTTTTATATTATAAGTAATCAATAATTTCCAAATTTCATAAAGCAAGTATCCTGATAATTCACAATTTATAATTCTTTCAAACAACATTAAAGATCAACAAAAGCAGTGACTTACAAGTAATTTTTATATTTTGAAATATCCTTTAATTAATGTTAATTGGCAGCTTTATACTATCAGTAACACATTTTGATTTTTAGTTAAAATTAAAGACTACTATGTTTATTAAATAGTAGTCTTTAATTTAAATACTAATATAAAAAATTATTCCCCAACTGCTTCTGCAATATCTTTAATTTCTTTACTCTGTCTTTTTTCATCAAGTTTAGCATAGGCTCCTGCAAGAATTGTTCCCGAAATTGAATGCCATACACATGATACCGCACATGCAATAGCTGCTTGTGGTGTAGCAGCAAAGTGTGCTGTTGCTAAATTTGTAGCAAGACCTGCATTCTGCATGCCTACTTCAATTGATATTGTACGCTTCTTTGCTGTAGACATTCTTGTAAGCTTGCCCACTCCATATCCTAATAAATATCCTAATCCATTGTGTAATAATACTGCTACAAAAATTAATATTCCTGATTTAAAGAAATTCTGACCTTGTAATGAAATAACTCCTCCAACTATAAATGCAAGCCCTGTAACCGAAACTCCTGGCATAACTTCCTGAACATCCTTAAATGTTTTCTTTTCTCCAAAGAAATAGTTTAAAATAAATCCTATTAAAATTGGAATAATAACTGATTGGATTATTGACTTAAACATTCCAATTGCATTGACTTCAATTTGCGCACCAGCTAAAAATAGAACAAGTATTGGAGTAAGTATCGGTGATAAAAGAGTCGATGCTGTTGTCATACCAACAGAAAAAGGAACATCACCATTACATAAGAATGACATTATATTAGATGAAACCCCGCCTGGACAACATCCAACCAATATCAATCCAATCTTAATCTCATTTGGTAATCCTAATATAGTACCGACTGTATATGCAAGCAACGGCATAACTGTATATTGTGCTAAAGCACCTATAAATATATCTAATGGTCTTTGTGCTAATATCTTAAAATCCTGAGTAGTAAGTGTTAATCCCATTCCAAACATTATTATTCCAAGGATTATTGTTTGATTAGTTCCTCTGACCCATGTAAATAACCCTGGAACAAAAAATGTTATTACTGCCACTACAATAACAAATACTGATGTGTTTTTAGATAATAATTTACTGATTTTTTTTAGTACATTCATAATAATAGCCCCCATATCTAATATGAATTTATATTAAAACATTATTATAGATTTACAGCTTAGTTATAATAATGTCTCTGCACAAAAAAATACTCCATCCCTATAGAAAGGGACGGAGTATATCCGCGATACCACCCTACTTCCATAAAGTGATATTAAAATCTTAAAATATCAGTTTACAGCTCTCATGTCACATACTTAATAATATGCGTTTCCTTTAACGGTGAAATACCGTTGAAGCTTACTCTAGTTTCTGCTTCACTCCTCCAAGATGATTTTCAGTAAAATGTGTACATTAGTTTTCATCAGCCACTAACTTTCTTAAGAACATCAATTAAACCTACTTCTTCTTTTCATCGAATTTATTATTAATATAATATCAATATTAGCACTTTACTGATATTATGTCAATAAATAGTTATTTAAAATATCATTTTACTATGGAATATACTGTAAAACTAAAACTTAATCATTAATCATACTTATTTATTTTATGAATTATAAACTTGAACAATACAAGAAATTTTAATTAGTTCTTTCTCATATTGCTGTTCTTAATTATTATCAAGTATTAATTTTTCATAAAAAATAGGATTTTCAAAATCGAAAATCCTATTTTTATATTATTTATTTAATGCTTCTAATAAATCGTCTAAATTAATTCCGTGAACTGCTGCAGCTTCTGCTATTGTTTCAGCTTGAGCTGATGGACATCCAACACATCCCATACCAAAGCCCATTAGAACTTCTGCTTTAGATGCATCTGCATGAACTACTTCACCGATTGTCATATCCTTAGTTATCATTGTACTTCACCTTCTTCTGCACATAACATAATAATATTGTATACCAAAAATTATATTTTATGCCGAATTAAAAGTCAATACCCGACCACTTTACTAGACTATAGAGACTTAACTCTCATAGTCTGATCTCTCTTAGGTCCTACTGAAACTATTGATATCTTAGTATCTGTAAATTCTTCTATTCTCTTTAAGTATTTCTTTGCATTTTCTGGTAATTCGTCGTAGCTTCTTGCATCTGCTACTTCTTCACCCCAACCTTCAAATTCTTCATATACTGGTTCACATTTTGCTAAATCTTCTAAGCTTGCTGGGAAGTAATCTATAACTTCTCCATTAAATTTATATCCAACACAAACTTTCAATTTATCTAGTCCTGCTAAAGTATCTATCTTTGTAACAGCTAATGAAGTTAATCCACTAACTCTGCATGCAGTCTTAACTATAACTAAGTCTAACCATCCACATCTTCTTGATCTTCCTGTAGTTACACCATATTCATGACCTTTTTCTCTTATCCAGTCACCAGTTTCATCTAATAATTCAGTTGGGAATGGTCCTTTACCAACTCTTGTAGTATAAGCTTTTGTTATACCTACAGCATTAGTGATCATGTTTGGTCCTATACCAACACCATTAGCTACTCCTCCAGCTGTTGTATTAGATGAAGTTACATATGGATAAGTTCCATAGTCTATATCTAATAACATACCTTGAGCACCTTCGAATAAAACAGTCTTATCTGCTTTAATATCGTTGTAAACTCTAACCGAAGTATCTTGAACGAATGGTCTTAACTTCTTAGCAAATCCTAAGTATTCTTTTAATATTTCATCAAAATTTAAAGCTTCTCCGCCTAAAACTTTAGTAATGTATGCATTTTTCATTTCGATGTTTTCTCTAAGCTTTTCTGTAAATACATCTTCATGCATTAAATCACAAACTCTGATTCCGCATCTTTCAAATTTATCTGTATAACAAGGTCCTATTCCCTTACCAGTAGTACCTATGTCATTCTTTCCTCTTGCTTTTTCTTTAAGCTTATCTAATACCTTGTGATATGGCATTATAAGATGTGCTCTATCACTTATTATTAGTTTTTCAGGTGTTACTTTAACTCCAACACCTTCTATATAGTCTATTTCTTCAAATAAGGCTTTTGGATCTACAACAACCCCATTACCTATTACGTTTAATTTATCTTCATATAAAATTCCTGATGGTATTAAGTGCAATTTATATTCCTTGTCACCAACTACTACAGTGTGACCAGCATTGTTTCCTCCTTGGAATCTAACAACAACATTAGCCTCTTCTGCTAAGTAATCTGTCATCTTACCTTTTCCTTCATCGCCCCATTGAGCTCCTAAAACAATAAATGCTGACATCTATTCTGCCTCCCTTAAATAAATACTCTTATTCTTTCATAATCTTGTATCTTGCGGAGTTATTCATAGATAAGTAATATAAACTGTTCACCAAAACAAATATTTTAGAAATTTTATTATAAGTTAAATAAAATTTATATTTTATCTATAAATTATTTTAATATCTCCCTTTAAATATTAGCAAAGTCCTTGTCAACGGTCAACTGTGTATCGAATATTTTTTTGCATTTTCAGTAAATAATTCGTATAATTATTGTATATCAGTATATATTATGTAAAATTGTTGCAAGTTAATACATATTTAAACTAATAAGGAGTGTTTTCTATGAATATTTATGAACAAGCTTTGAAATTCCACGAAGAGAAAAGAGGCAAATACGAAATCAAGCCAACTTGTAAAGTAAAAAATGCTAAGGATTTAAGCTTAGCTTATACACCAGGTGTTGCAGAACCATGCCGTGAAATACATAAAGACCCATCAAAAGTTTATACATATACACGTAAATGGAATACAGTTGCAGTAATATCAGATGGAACAGCAGTACTTGGACTTGGAGATATTGGTCCTATGGCTGCTTTACCTGTAATGGAAGGTAAAAGTGTTTTATTTAAAGAATTTGGTAATGTAGATGCATTCCCTATAGTTCTGGATACTAAAAATGTTGATGAAATTGTTGAAACAGTTGCTAATATTGCTCCAACACTAGGAGGAATAAATTTAGAAGACATTTCAGCTCCAAGATGCTTTGAAATTGAACAGAAATTAAAAGAAAGATTAAACATCCCAGTATTCCATGATGATCAGCACGGAACTGCCATTGTTGTTTTATCTGGGTTAATCAATGCATTAAAAGTTGTTGGTAAAAAGCTAGATAATATAAAAGTTGTTATTAATGGTGCTGGCTCTGCCGGTACTGCAATCTGTAAATTATTACTTTCTTCTGGAGTAAAAAACATCGTAATGTGTGATATAAATGGAGTAATAAGCAGAGATAAGGACTTAAGCGATAACAAATATATGGCTGAATTAGCTCAAATAACAAATCCTGAAAATGTTACAGGAATGCTTAAAGATGCTATGGTAGGTGCTGATGTATTCATAGGAGTTTCTGCACCAAATATAGTTTCAAAAGAAATGGTTAAAACTATGAATAAAGATGGAATAATATTTGCTATGGCAAACCCAACTCCTGAAATCTTCCCTGAAGATGCAAAAGAAGCAGGAATTGCTGTTATGGGTACTGGACGTTCAGATTATCCAAATCAAATCAATAATGTACTTGCTTTTCCAGGAGTATTCAGAGGTGCATTAGATGTACAGGCATCTGAAATAAATGAAGAAATGAAAGTAGCTGCTGCCTATGCAATTTCAAATTCTATTCCTGAAAGTGAATTAAATGCTGAAAATATAATTCCAAAAGCATTTGACTTAAAAGTTCAGAAATTAGTTGCTGAAGCTGTTAAAGAAGCTGCAATAAAAAGTGGTGTAGCTCAGATATAATCCAAGCTACACATATTAAAATCTTATACTCTTAAATTAAACTATAACAAAATACTATAATAAAGGCATCGTAATATTCACTTATGAATATACGGTGCCTTTGCTTTTTATCCTAAATTAGTTTAAATTAATTATTCTATAAAAGTCTATATAAATATAAAAGAAACATATAAATTTATTCTTTATTCTATATGAACAAGTAATATAAAACATATTACAAATATATTTATAAGCATATATTAAAAATCTAAGTTATTACGACTTTTTAGTAATATTTTTTATAAAAAATTATGCACAATATTTTTTTATAAAATTATTCACAATTTCAAAGTAAAAACTTATCCACATTCTGAAAAAATAAATTTATCCACAAATAATCTCAAAAAAGTTTTCCACAATAAAATCAAGTTCAAATTATACACATAAAAACAGAGGGAGCAGAGAAATTTTTATTTTTCTGCTCCCAGTTTGATCTCATACACAATAACTAAAAACTTTTCTATAATTTTTATCTATACTATTTATAATTTATATATAAAATATGTAGAGTGAATTTTCCTCTTCATCCTTCAGCATAGCTGCTTTTTTTATTGATGAGAAGTTCTTTATTGCAGCATAGCTGCTTTTTTTATTGGTGAGAAGTTCTTTATTGCAGCATAGCTGCTTTTTTTATTGGTGAGAAGTTCTTTATTGCAGCATAGCTGCTTTTTTTATTGGT
>JAFADP010000063.1 GCA_023424785.1 Bacillota bacterium | reverse complement strand
TAACCTATTAATCATTCATTGTTGCTTGAACTGCTGTTATAGCAACAACATTTACTATATCACCAGCACTACATCCTCTAGATAAATCATTAATTGGTTTAGCAAAACCTTGACATATTGGTCCTATGGCTGATGCATTAGCAAATCTTTGAACTAATTTATATCCTATATTTCCAGATTGTAAATCTGGGAATATTAATACATTTGCATTTCCTGCAACCTTACTATTTGGTGCTTTTTGTTCTGCTACTTTTTTAACTATAGCCGCATCTAATTGTAATTCTCCATCTATTAAAAGATCTGGTCTTAATTCTTTTGCTTTTTTAGTTGCATCAGTAACCTTTGTTACTAATTCATGATCAGCACTTCCCATTGTTGAGAATGAAAGCATCGCTACTTTTGGATCTACTTTACATAAAACTTTAGCTGTGTCAGCAGTAGCTATTGCTATTGCTGCTAATTGATCTGCATTTGGGTTTGGATTAACTGCACAATCTGCGAATAAAAGCATTCCCTCTTCTCCATATACACTATGTGGTATCATCATTATAAAGAAACTTGATACTACAGATACACCTGGTGCTGTTTTTATTATTTGTAACCCTGGTCTTAAAAGATCTCCTGTAGTATGTACAGCTCCTGAAACCATACCATCAGCATCATCTAATTTTACCATCATTGTACCAAAATATAATGAATCTCTTACGATTTTTTCAGCCTTACTTAATGTCATACCCTTGCTTTTTCTTAATTCATAAAAAGCTTCTATATAGGTTTCTAATTTATCAGATGTATTAGGATCTATTATTTCAACTCCACTTAAATCAACTTTAAGAGATTCAGCTTTCTTTAATATTTCATCTCTATTTCCTATTAAAATTGGATATGCACATTCCTGTCTCATTATCTCTTCTACTGCTATTATAGTTCTCTCTTCTGTTCCTTCAGGAAGTACAATCCTTTTTCTATGGGCTTTTGCTGCTTCTAGAATTTTACTCATCAGTTCCATATTCTTTCTCCTTTCAAATCAAATGCCACACTTCTTTATTATATAATACTCCTTTAATACCTACTCTTTCAACCTTATTTATTTAAAAATTTTTCTATTATTGTTATAATTACATTGAATCTAATTTTAGGAGGAAAAAATTTAATGAAAATAACTGGTATTATTACCGAATATAACCCTTTTCATCTGGGACATCTTTATCACTTAACAGAGGCTAAAAAAGATACATGTTGTGATGGAGTAATATGTGTAATGAGCGGTAATTTTGTGCAAAGAGGAATGCCTGCTCTAATAGATAAATGGCAAAGAGCAGAAATAGCCGTAAAAAATGGGGTAGACTTGGTCATAGAACTTCCTTTAATATTTTCAATTTCTTCAGCAGAAGGCTTTAGTCATGGAGCAATAAGTGTATTAAACTCAACTAATGTAGTAGACAATGTATACTTTGGTAGTGAACATGGAGATGTATCTGACTTAATGAAAATATCTTCTACTATTGTTAATGAAACATCTCATTATAAAACAAATTTAAAAAAAGAATTATCAACAGGTGTTCCTTACCATACAGCTAGAGTAAATGCCCTTAAAAGTTCTCTTGAAGGTTTAAACTTAGAAAGTATACTATCTAGTTCTAACAATATTTTAGGAATAGAGTATTTAAAGGCCATTATAAGACTTAACAGTTCTATAAAGCCATATACACTTAAGAGAGTTGGCTCTAATTATAATGATGAAACTATAACATCATCATTTGCATCAGCTACATCTATTCGTAAAATTTTAGAATCTAATGACTTAACTAAAATTAAAGATGTAGTTCCAAAAGCTACTTATGATTCTATAGAAAAATTAAAGAATCATAATTATACTTTTGTATATCCAGAACATATGTTTAAATACTTAAAATATAAAATATTAACTGATAATAATAATCTACATAAAATTCCTGATATAAGAGAGGGATTAGAAAATAAAATTAAAAAAGAAATATTAGATTCTAATAATTTTGATGAATTAATTTTAAATATAAAAAGTAAAAGATATACCTATACTACAATAAGTAGAATTTTAACATCATTTTTTATTGGATTAGAAGATTATAATGTTAATGAATTAATAAAAACATGTCCAAATTATATTAGACCATTAGCTTTTAATGAAACAGGAAGTAAAATACTAAAAAAAATTAAAGAAAATAATAATATTAAAATAATAAATAAGCTTCCTAAAAATATTGATGACCCTATACTTAAACTAGATTTACTTGGAACTAAGGCATATTCCATATTAAATCCATCAATATCACCAATGGAAGATTATTTAAGAAGTCCTTTATATATTAAATAAGTTAATATAATTAAGCCATAAGAAATATACATAGTCTAAGAAGGGGTGAACTTTATGTATAAAATTTTCTTATGGCTTTTAATTATAATATTTTTGTTAATATTATTTAAATTATTAAAAATTAAGAATAATTATATTATTTGTCTTATAATATCTATATTTATAATACTGTTTATTGTTAATATAAAAATTTCACTAAGAGCTTCTATTGCTGGAGCTATTTTATGGTTTAAAGCTATACTTCCTACATCTTTTCCCTTTGCTGTAGCATGTAACCTACTTATTTCTTACGATGGAATAAGTTTATACTCGAAGGTATTGGGACCATTAGTTTGTAAACCACTAAATCTATCAGAGAATTCCTCTTTTCCACTAGCAGTAAGTTTCTTATGTGGTTACCCATTAGGAGGTAAATTTACTTCTGACACCTATGAATTAGGATATATAGAACGAGATGAATTTTTAAGACTGATAAGTATTGCTACAAATTGTGGTCCATTATTTATTATAGGAACAGTTGGATGTTCAATGTTAAATAATATTGAATTTGGATATCTACTTTTAATAGCAAATTACTTATCAATAATATTAATAGGACTATTTACTAAAAAAAAAATAAGATCTCCTCATTATTCAAAAAAAGTAGATCTTATAAATAATAAAAATATTAATTTTGGTAGTGCCTTAAAAAAAGCACTTGAAGATGGTATAAATACCGTTCTTGCTATTGGTGGTTTTATTATATTATTTTCAGTATTAATTACTATAATAAAAAATAGTTCTTCTATAACATTATTATTTCATAAAATAGAACAAACCTTAAACTTAAAATCAAACTCACTTTACTCATTATTTCTAGGTAGTATTGAAATAACTAATGGTTGTAATTTAATAGCAACATCAAATTTATCAATACCAATAAAACTTAGTTGTATAAGTTTTTTATGCTCATTTTCAGGCTTATCCATTATAGCACAATGTTACTCATTCTTTGCAAAGCATAATATATCTTTATTAAGATACTTTTTACTAAAGCTTTTACAAGGAGTTTTAAGTTTCTTTATAACTTTTATATGCTCTAATTTATTCTTAGGCAGCACTTTTACAAGTACTATTCCTAGTTCTTATAGCTTAAGTTATATAGCATATTTTATTCCGTTAATTATTTTATTACTTATTGCACTCATAGGTAAAATAATTAGTAAACTATTGCATTCCTTGTAGTTCTTTAATATTTTCTTTAATTGTTGAGCTAATACCTTGAATATTTTCACTAATATCCATTACAGCTTTTTTATAGCTTTCCTCAAGGTTCTTTATTAGCTCTTCTTTCTTTTCTAATATTTCATTATCTAATTCTTTTAAAATTTCATTAGAATAATCTCTTGAACCTAATCTTATAGCCTTAGCATCTCTTTTAGCTGCTGAAATTATTTCTTGTGCTCTTATTTTAGCTTCCTTAACCACATCATGTTGTTCAACATTCTGTCTCATAATTTCAATAGTTTCTTTCCTTACATTATTATATTCATTTTTAGCTTCTCCTAATATTCTCTCCTTTTCCCCAACTATCCATTTTGCCTTCTGAAATTCATCTGGCAAATAATTAACTATTTGATCTATTATTTCAAGAATATCTTTTTTATCTATCATAGATTTCCCACTCATCGGAACTCTTGGTGCTCTATCTATAGTATCTTGAAGATATTCTAATAATTCTATAACATTAAAATTAACTTCACTATCCATAATAACCCCCTCTTACTTGTACCTTTCTAAGATATCTGGAATAATTTCATCTGGTACTAATCCTTTTATACATCCCTTAAATTTTGCAACTTGTTTTACATTTGAAGAACTAACATATGAATATTGAGCTGATGTCATCATAAACAAAGTTTCAATTTCACTATCTAACTTATTATTCATTAGAGCCATTTGGAACTCATACTCAAAATCTGAAAAAGCTCTAAGTCCCTTTATAATAACATTTGAGTTATATTTTTTAACAAAATCAATTAACAACCCATTAAAGCTTACAACTTCAACATTAGGAAAATTTTTAGTGACTCTTTTTATAAGCTCTACTCTTTCTTCTATATCAAATAATCCTTTTTTATCTATATTAACTAGTACACCTACTATAAGTTTATCAAAAACTTTTGCTCCTCTTGTAATGATATCTAAATGACCATTAGTAATAGGATCAAAACTTCCTGGGTAAACTGCTACCTTCATTATTCTTCCTCCGCATACTTATAAAAACAAACTGTAGTATTTCCATACTTTTTGCTTTTTAAAATCTCAATACCCTTATATCCACTATATATCTCTTCTATACTATCAATCTTAGTAACTATTATTCCTTCTTTTGATAACATATTGTTTTCTTCTATTATTTTAATTGCCTCTGGAATCATTTCTTTGCAATATGGAGGGTCTATAAAAATTAAATCAAAAACCTTACCTCTTTTAGCTAACATTTTTAAAGCATCATATGAATCCATATTTAACGTATGAACAAAGTCCTGAAATTTTAACTTCTTTACATTCTCAACTAATAATGGATATGTTGTGGAGCTTTTATCAATTAAGAAAACTTCTTTTGCCCCTCTACTTGCTGCTTCTAACCCTAAACTTCCTGTTCCTGCAAATACATCAATAACTTCTGCATTTGGAATGTATCCTTGAATTATGCTAAACATAGCCTCCTTAACTCTATCAAGAGTTGGTCTTGTCTCCATAGTTGCAGGAGGAATTAACTTTTGTCCTTTTGCTTTTCCTGCTATTATTCTCATGAGTATCCTCCTTTATGTATAATATATTATTCTATCATATAAGATAACTATATACAATTTTAATTAAAGCATATATATTTACTGCTTTTTAATAGACTTTGTGAAATTTCATATACTAACCTTTTACTATTATCACTATCTTCATATATAGTTTTATAAGCTTCTTCTCTTGCTGATTTAAAAATATTTATATCATCATAAATATTTGCAAGCAATAATCCTTCTTCACCACTTTGTCTCATACCAAACATTTCTCCAGAACCTCTAAGCTTTAAATCCTGTTCTGAAATAAAAAATCCATCTGTAGATGTTGTCATTATTTCCATTCTTTTTTGAGTAACCTTATTTCTAGCATTACCAATTAAAATACAAAATGACTCATATTGACCTCTTCCAACTCTTCCTCTTAATTGGTGCAATTGAGCAAGACCAAATCTTTCTGCATTTTCTATAATCATAACTGATGCATTTGGAACATTAACACCTACTTCTATAACTGTTGTGGAAATTAAGACTTTAGTATTATTATTTTTAAAATCTGTTATTATCTCATCTTTTTCACTTGCCTTCATTTTTCCATGAAGAATCTTTACTTCTATATCTTTAAAAATTCCCTCTTTTAATCTTTTATAAGTGCTTTCTACTGAATTAAGCTGATCTTTTTCATCTGTTTCAATCAAAGGACAAACTATATAAACCTGTCTTCCTTTTTGTATTTCATTATAAGCTAATTCATAGGCTGTATTCTTTTCCTTCTCATTAAAGAATTTTGTACTAATCTTTTTTCTTCCTGGTGGTAATTGATCAATAGCTGAAATATCCAAATCTGAATATAAATATAGAGCCAGTGTTCTTGGAATAGGTGTTGCAGTCATAACAATAACATCTGCCCTCTCCCCTTTATTAATAAGCTTACTTCTCTGCTCTACACCAAATCTATGTTGCTCATCTGTAATTACTAATCCTAGTTTATTAAATTCAACATCTTCTTGAATCAGTGCATGTGTTCCTATAACAACTAAAGGCTCGCTACTACTAATTCTTTCTTTGATTCTCTTTTTTTCTTTAGCAGTTGTACTTCCTGTTAATAATTCTATATTAACATTGAATGGACCTAGTATTTTTTTAGCTTCTTCATAGTGTTGATTTGCTAATATTTCTGTTGGTACCATAAAAGCACATTTATATCCATTAGTATATACATTAAAAATAGCTATTAAAGCAACTATTGTTTTTCCACTACCAACATCTCCTTGAACAAGTCTATTCATAGGAATATTACTTTTCTCATCTCTAAGTATATCCCTAACCACCTTAGTTTGTGCTTCTGTTAATTCAAAAGGAAGTGATTCTTTAAGTTTTCTCATTTCATCATTCCAAGGAAAACTTATACCACGACTTTGTTCTTTTATATTTTTCTTTAATAACAAAAGCTTCATGGAATAAGTATATAACTCTTGAAACTTTAACCTTATTATGGCCTCATTAAGAACATCCTTACTTTTAGGAAAATGAATTTCTCTTATTGCCTTATCAAGAGATAAGAAATTATATTTTTCACAAATACTTTTAGGAAGATTTTCTCTTATTGTTATAGAATCTAATACCTGACTAATAAGTTTAGTCAACAACTTATCACTCAAATCACCTTTTAAAGGGTACTTAGGTATTATTTCTCCTTTTAAAGCTTCTTCTCCACCAATAAGAGGGTTTATAACCTCTAATGTATTTCCAATCTTCTTAAACTTACCAATTAAGTTATATTTCTTACCCTTTATAAAATTTCTTTTTACATATGGCTGATTAAACCACTTACCTAAAACCCTGTGTCCTTTATAATTAAATTCAATTACTGTTAATACTCTTCCATTCTTAACTCTGCTATCTCTTTGAAATGATATAACATCACAACTTAAAAGTTGCTTTTCATCATCACTTATATCTTCAAATGGTATATTTCCATTTACAAATTCATAATCTCTTGGAAAGTATAAAACTAAGTCTAATATATTGAAAATAGAAACCTTATTTAATTTTTCTAAAACTTTTGGTCCCACGCCTTTTATAGTAGCTACTGAACTATATATATCCATATAAAACACCTTAATTCTTGAAATTAAAAAGCACCAATAAAGGTGCTTTTTTAGTTCTTATTCTACAGATACAAGGAAATAATATAAAGGTTGCTCTCCCTTATAACATTGAACATCTAAATCCTCGTATTTATCTTCTAGTTTAGAAATAAAGTCATTAACTTCATCTTCTTCTACATCTTCACCATAGAAAACAGTAATAAGCTCACTGTCTTCGTCTACCATTTTATCAATTAACTTTTCAGTTATTTCAAACTTTTCTTCTCCAACTTCCTTGATTTTTCCTTCAATTAAACCAAGAATGTTTCCTTCCTTAATTTCTAATCCATCCATTTCTGTATCTCTAACAGCATATGTTACAGATGCAGTTTTAACTGTAGAAATTAATTCTTTTAATTCCTCTTCATTATCGTCAACTTCTGCTTCTGCATTAAACATAGTTACACATGTTATACCTTGTGGTATTGAAGTTGTTGGAATTACTCTTACATCTTTATCTGAAATTTCTGCAGCTTGATTAGATGCCATAATAATATTTTTGTTATTTGGTAACACAAAAATATGCTCTGCGTTTAACTTTTCTATACAATCTAGTATATCTTGAGTTGAAGGATTCATTGTTTGACCACCTTCAATTACATAATCAACGCCTAAATCTTTAAATATATTTGTAATACCAGCACCCATTGCTACTGTTATAAATGCATATTTCTTACATTCATCTGATGCTATTTCTTCTACTGAAGCTTTAGCTTCTTGCATTCCTAATATTTCTCTATGTTCTTCTCTCATGTTATCAATTTTTATTTTTGATAACTCACCATGCTTTACTGCTTTTGATAAAACTAACCCTGGATCATTAGTATGGATATGAACCTTAATAACATCATCATACCCAACAACTATCATAGAATCTCCTAAAGGCTCTATTTCATCTTGGAACTCCTTAGCTTTAGATGCATCTCCTAAAATAATAAACTCTGTACAGTACCCAAATTTAATATCTTCAGCATTTACTGTAGATTGAGCACTACTTGTTGCACTTGAAGGGCCACCAGAAGAAATATTAACATCTTGTATTGTAGCTTCAATACCTTTTAATAAAGCTTCTGCCATTCCTCCTAAAATAATATAAAGACCCATACCACCTGAATCAACTACTTTTGCTTTCTTTAAAGCTGGTAATAATTCTGGTGTCTTATCTAACATTACCTTTGCTGCAACAGTAACTTCTTCTAAAAGCTTTGCTACATCTTCATTTGTTGATTCCATTGCACATTCTGCAGTTGCTCTCATTACAGAAAGTATTGTACCTTCTGTAGGTCTCATTACTGCTTTATATGCAGCATTGCAACCTTCTTTTAATGCTCCTACCATTTGATTAGAATCTGCTGTTTCTAATCCTTCTAACCCCTTAGAAATACCTCTTAAAATTTGAGATAATATAACTCCTGAGTTACCTCTTGCCCCCATTAAGGCTCCTTTAGCTAGTTTCTTTGAAACTTCACCTATAGAACTTGAATTAATATTCTCAATTTCTTTTACTGCTGCTTTAAATGTCATTGACATATTTGTACCAGTGTCTCCATCTGGCACTGGAAAAACATTAAGTGAATTTACAAATTCACTTTGCTCAGACAATCTGTTGCTAGCATTTACTACCATGTTATAAAAATCATGGCCATTTATTGCTTTGTATTTCATTATAATATCCTCCTAGACTCTTACCGCTTGAACGTTTACCGTTATAGACGATACCTTAATTCCAGTATAATTTTCAACACTATAACGTACTTTTTGAATTATGTTATTAGCGATAACAGAAATTTTTGTTCCATACTCAACCATAACAAATAATTCTATGTTCAACTTATCATCTTCTGTTAAAGTGATTTTAACTCCCTTACTTAAATTTTCTATTCTCATAAGTTCCCAGAAGCCTTCACTAGCATTCTTAGATACCATACCAACAACACCATAACATTCCATCGTTGATAATCCAACTACCTTTGCTAAAACTTCATTTGAGTAATGTATTTTACCATTTTCTCTTGATAATCCTACCATTACAATTCCTCCTATATAATCCTTAGATATATTTTATATTAGAAATTTATAATATTCAAGCCATATAGCAATAATTAGCCAGTACAATATATTTTTTTTCTAAATTCACTTGCAAAAGTCACCGTATTATGATAGAATCTTTTTGTCCTATTGAAGAGAAGTTATCTTCACATATAAGGAGGTGTTTTCAAGTGTCAAGAAGATGCGAAATATGTAATAAAGGCGTTGTTGCTGGAGCACAATTCAGCCATTCACATCGTCAATCAAAGAGAACTTGGGCTCCTAACATAAAGAAAGTAAAGGCTTTAGTTAACGGAACACCAAAAAGAGTTCATGTTTGTACAAGATGCCTTAGATCAGGTAAGGTTCAAAGAGCTATATAAGGTAAATAGAAAGATGCAATTTAATAAATTGCATTTTTTTATTTTGTCCAAACTTAAAATAAAAAATAGAAGTAATAATCATTACTTCTATTTTTTTATTTATAGCATTTTTAAGCTAGCTCTTTATAGTTACACCTATGTATATTATTTTCTTTTAGTAAAGAATCTTAAGAATCTAGAAATAAACCTTGGCAACTTTATAGCTAATATTTTCATACTTAATACCCTCCACAAAAAATCCCTTTTATTCTATACTATGTAGATGCATACTAATATGTGTTTATTCTTTCGGAAAAATTACCATTATTATTCCTTCATCAAATGATATTGTTATATCATCATCTAAAAACTCATTACAGATAGCCCTTGGTTCAAGTAAAGTCATATTATATGACTCTAATTCATACTTAGCTCCTAATATATTCACATTCTTTACAACATCAGAAATGGCATGAAAACTAATTATTTCACCTTTTTCTCCTTTGAATGTTGTTTTTTTATTAATTAAAAATAATCTATTATTATTATCTATTATTTCTGTATGTATATTATCATTTAAGGCCATTAACAAAATCCCATAGTTTCCCAATGTATGATCCACTCTATTTCCTGTAGCACCAAAAAAAAGTATTTCATTAGCTCCTTCTTCTTTGGCTTTTAAATATCCTAAATGAGTATCCGTATAGTCTTTTTCTTTAGGAAATCTAAATCTCTCTATGCCTTTATTTATAAAATATTCTATATATTTATTATCTGCAGAATCAAAATCTCCTAGAATTACATTAGGAGTAATATTGTATTCATAAAGCGCATTACACCCTTTATCTACTCCTATTATATAATCATCTTCTTTTATATATTTTAATAATAATTCTTTTGATGGAGCTTCCCCTCCAGTAACTACTATAGCTCTCATTTTACCACCTTTTATACTTCTCATTTTCTAATATTTCTTCTAATACTCTTATATAACACTCATATCTATGTTTATTTACCTTTCCTTCTTCTACAGCTTGCTTTAAAGAACAATTAGGCTCTTTATAGTGTAAACATCCTCTAAACTTACAAGTGTCATTATATTCTTCAAATTCAGGAAAACAATATTTTAGTTCATCTTTAGGAATAAATGCTACATTTAATGTTGAAAATCCTGGTGTATCAACTATATATCCATTACTAACTTCTATAAGCTCACTATGTCTTGTAGTGTGTCTTCCCCTTCCTATTTTCTCACTTACAACGCCTGTTTCCATATGATCTTTTGATATTAAAGAATTAATTAAAGTTGACTTTCCAACTCCTGAAGGTCCACAAAATACTGTAACATTGTCTTTAATTTTTTCCTTTAGTACTTCAATACCCTCTCCTTCTTTTGCTTTTATAAATAAAACCTCATATCCTATATCATTGATTTTCTTTTTTATCTCTTCCTTTTCTTCTTGTGACACTAAGTCAACTTTATTTAAACATACAACTGCTTCAATATTATTACTTTCACATAAAACTAAAAATTTATTTAGTAAATCAAAATTTAAATCTGGATTCTTAACAGCAAATACAACAAAAGCTAGTGTTACATTTGATACTGTTGGTCTTATAAG
>JAFADP010000174.1 GCA_023424785.1 Bacillota bacterium | reverse complement strand
TAGTTATAGAATCTATTACAGTTGATACAAAGGGAGTAGATTATCCAGAACCAGAAACTTTAGATGAAGTTTAAAAAGATATAATAATAGGAGAGTATGTACTAATATACTTTCCTTAATATAGCAGTGCCAATTATTTTGTAACAAATATTCTATATAACACTATAATACTATAATATAAAAATTATAGGAGATAAAGTATGAATAAGGTTTTTAAATATATTTTAATTTTGCTTATAATTATACTAGGTAGTGGAATTTTATTATTAATATATAACAGTAAGGATAATGAGGAGATATTTAGAGATACTGAATCTAAAACAGAAGATGATCTATATTTAAATGTAGATATAAAAGATAATAGTAACAACTCTTTGTTAACGATTACAGAGAATGAAACTTATTCTTATGATAAGTATACAATTGTAAAGAGTAATGATTCTAGTGAAAATATAGGCTTTTGGTTTGGACGAAATAAAGATTTTAAAAGGCCAAATAGTCCTTTATCTATAAATGAATTAAAAGAATATAATAGTTATTATATAGGTAATGATACTAAGGTGATTTATTTAACCTTTGATGAAGGTATAAATGATAGCCAAGCAAATAAAAACTTAGATACATTAAAAAAGCATAATATTAAAGCTACATTCTTTGTAACTAAAGGCTTTATAGAAGCTAATCCGGAAATTGTTACAAGAATGAAAAATGAAGGTCATGTAATTGGAAATCATACTTATAGTCATCCTAATATGGCTAAGGTAGCTCATGAAGATCCAGAGAGATTTATTAAGGAATTGATTATAACTGATGAAGCTTTTAAGGAAGTTACAGGAACTGAAATGGATAAAGTATTTAGATTTCCTGAAGGAACTTTTAGCAAGGAAGCTTTAGATTATGCAAATCAGCTAGGATATAAAAGTATTTTTTGGAGCTTTGCTTATAAAGATTGGGATGCAGATTGGAATTCTAAAGATGAAGCTTTAGAATGGATGAAAAATTATTATCATCCAGGCGCTATATATTTATTACATGGTGTAAATAAAGCTAATGCTGAAGCTTTAGATGAATTTATAATTTATATGAAAGATTTAGGATACGAATTTGATGTTGTAACAAATCTTAATTAATTTGGTCAGATTTTCAAAAAAACTGACCATTTATTTTTACAAAAATTTAATTTTAAGTTTTATATAAAATGAATAAATGTATAGTTAAATATAAAAGTTGAAATCAAAATCTCGTGAAAATGGATGTTTAAAATCTTAAATTTAAGCATAAATTTATAGTAAATTCTATTCGTTTTTTAAAATTATTATAAATAATTTTCGTTAAATCTACGTTTAACGAAAATATTATTATTGAAAAAACGAATAAGCTATGATATAGTATTTATAAGGGTTTAAAGCTGTTTTAGGAGGTATAATTTTATATATGAAAAACGAAAAAATACAAAACTACGAAAATTTCATATACAATGATGAAATCAAGGCACTTTTTAACGTAAAATTAACTAAATTCGATGAAAAAAGATTAGATAAAATATATGAAGAATTAAACAAAAAAACTAAAAAAGAGCCATATTTTTATATAATTAAGGATTTATATATTCTATATAATAAAAATAAAGTGAAAACATCAAAATTGTCACAAATATATAACATAAATTTAAGAACTATACAAAAATGGTTAAAAGATTCAGGATTAAGAGATTACTACATAAAAGATAACAAAAAATCAAGTAAAATAAAAAATAAGAATAAAAAAGATAATATAGAAAATAATAAAATAAATGATAATATTAGTAAAACGAAAGTCAAAGAAGGTCAAAATAAAAATGTTAAGGTAAATAATATTTTAGGAATTGAAATTAGAGATGAAGATGAATATCCAGAAAGCGTTAAGGGATTTATTAATTACTATGAAGTTATTAGAGGAAAATCAATAAATACAGTTAATGGTTATTTAAGTGATATTCGTTTATTTTTAAAGTTTATAAAGGTCTATAAAGGTCTAGATAAAACATCAGAGAAAATTGAAGATGTTATAATAAGTGATATAGATAATAAATTCTATAATAATATAACAATTAATGATATGTATGCATTTTTATCATACACAGAAAAAACTAGAACTAATGGAACTTATGCAAGATCTAGAAAGGTTGCAGCTATAAAAGCTTTCTTTAATTATCTTCAACAAAAAGCTAAGATAATTGAAGAAAATCCAGCTTTAGAACTTGAAAGTCCTAAAAAAGAAAGAAAAAATCCTATTTATTTAACTTTAGATCAAAGTAAAATTCTTTTAAATTCATTAGATAAAAACCATAAAAATTATTATATGGATTATTGTATATTAACTTTGTTTCTTAATTGTGGTATGAGAATTTCAGAGCTCTGCTCTATTCAAATTCCAAGAATAAAGGGAGATATTCTTACTATTGTTGGTAAAGGTAATAAGGAAAGGACTGTATATTTAAATAATGCGTGTTTAAAGGCCTTAAATAACTATTTAAATGTAAGAGATGATTCTAAAGCTACACCTGAAAACAAATCTTACCTATTTCTCTCCTCTCATAATAGAAAAATTAGCACTAGAACTGTTGAATTAATGGTAAAGAAACATATGCTTAATGCAGGTTTAACAGATGCCAATTATACACCACATAAATTAAGACATACTGCTGCTACCCTTATGTATAAGCATGGAAATGTAGACATAAGAAGCTTACAAGGAATATTAGGACATGAAAATATATCAACTACCCAAATTTATACTCACGTTGATGATGAATCTCTAAGAGAGGCAATTAAATCTAACCCTCTTGCAGATTTGTAAATTAATAAAAGAGAGAATTAATTCTCTCTTTTATTTTTTCTTATTTAACATTAGTATTAGTTGTATTATTGTTAGTATTATTAGTTGTACCTTCCATTAATGATGTTCCAAGTGCATCGTTTAAAGATTTAATTAAGGTTTCATTATCTCCATCATATACTACAATAAGTCTTCCCCTTTTGTATATATGACCTTTTTTACTCCAGGTAACATCTTTATTATTTATTTTAGCACCATTATTAGTTACTGTGCTTAAATCATTTTTTAAAGCTTCTGCATCACTAGCACCATATTCATATACTGATATTGTTTCTCCATCAACTTTAAAATCTTTATTGTCTGCAGAGAAATAAGATTGAGATCCTTTAGTTTCTTCAACTTTATAACCATCTTTTTCTAGAGCTTTTTTAAGATCTTCTTTGTTGTATTCCATAGTAGTATCAGTCATTCTATCTACTAAACTTTCTGTGCCATTAATAATATCATTAGCTCCTTCTCTTACATCTTCAGCACCTCTTTCAACAGCATCTCCTACTGTATTTGTGCCATTTCCACTCTTATTACCATCATTTGTTGTTGTATTACCACAACCACATCCTGCTAATGATAAACTTAAACCTAGTGCTAAAATGAGACAACTTATTTTCTTTTTATTCATAAAAATATCACCTCAATTTTTATATTTCAATCTTATTGTTTCTTTATTGAGGTGATTTTATTCAAATATATTATTTAATTTTTTTTATTCTTCTAACTCCTGGAAAAACTTCTTCTGTTAATTCTTCAATAGAACCTTCTTCTAGTAAGTCCGCCTCTTCTAATGATACTAAATGATCAAAAGCATCTTCGTATTCATCATCATAATTTGATAAATCAATTCCAGTTTCATTTTTAAATTTTTCATAAGCAGCTTTTAAATCCTCTGGTACTGATATATCTATACTACTCTCTTCTAAATTCTCTTCTTCATAATCATCATTAATATCATTATCAAAATCCTCTTCTTCTTTTAATAACTGCATACGAGCTTTATATTCTTCTTCTAGGATTTTATTTTCTTCTATGTCTTTTGCTATATCCTCAATCTTAATAGCTTTTATATCTATACCCTCTTCTTCTAAACACTTACCACAATTATCACAAATCTTTCTACCATATAAATCACAATAATCGTCTTCGCTATACTTAGTCATATATGTAACACCACCTATTTACTTAATAAAAATTTATTATAGCAAATTAAATGTAATTTATCAAACATGAATTTAACTTACTGTGTTTATATTACTATCCATAAATAAATACTTATATTCTTTTAAAAACTCTTCATTATATAAATTATAGTAAAAAGTAAAATTATCTATATAAAAATCCTTATCACTCTTTGAATAATAATTACCAATAAGATAATTAGGATAATTAATTAAACAACTTGCCATATTTCTTACTTGATCATATCTTTCTATATTTAACTTTTCTATTAACTTATTATTTGCGCATATAATACTATCAATATGCTTTAGTACCTTATTGTAATTATACTTTTTTATCATGAAAAAAGATAATTGAAATGGATAAGCATAATACTTTGAATTTTTAATTAAATACTTTAAAGAGTTGTAATTTATCTTCCCCTTTTCTAATAAAACTTCATTATATAAATTTAGTTCATATATAAAATGATTAGACTTAGGAAAATTTTTTATATTCAAATAAATATCTGATAAGTTCATTAATATACACTTTAAAACCTTTTTTTGTATTTCCATATATATTCACCACCAAAAAATATAATACTTTTAGATATTTTAACACAAAATACATATATAAAATATAAATTACATTGACTTTTTACTACATGACCATTATGCTTTATTGTATATATTATTTCTTTAATTTAGTTTTTTATTTTTTGGAGGAAATATGAGAATTATTATTGTAGGATGTGGTAAGGTAGGAACTACTCTTGCCCAACAACTTGTACAAGAAGGACATAATATATCATTAATTGACACTAATGAAGATGTTCTCGAAAAATTATCCAATACCCTAGATGTAATTGGAATAGCAGGAAATGGTGCTAGTTATAATGTTCAAATAGATGCAGGTATAGAAAAAGCTCATTTATTAATAGCTGTAACCTCTTCTGATGAACTTAACTTACTATGCTGTTTAATTGCAAAGAAAGCTGGTAATTGTCATACTATTGCTCGTGTGCGTAATCCAGTGTATAGCCAAGAGATTAATTTCATTAAGGAAGAGTTAGGTCTTTCTATGATAATTAACCCAGAACTTGCTACAGCTAGAGAGATTTCTAAAGTATTAAGATTTCCATCAGCTATTAAAATTGATACATTTGCAAAAGGAAAAATTGAACTTCTTAAGTTTGAAATAAGAGAAAAATCCCCTCTTAATAATATGCTAGTATCAGAAATATGTTCAAGCTTACGTTCTGATATCCTTATATGTGCAGTAGAAAGAGGTGAAGAAGTAATTATACCTTCTGGAAACTTTGTATTAAATCTTGGAGACAAAGTTAGCATTATTGCACCTTCTCAAAATTCAAGTGACTTCTTTAAGAAGATTGGAATGTTAAATAATCAAGTAAAAGATACTATGTTAGTTGGTGGAGGTAAAATATCATATTATTTAGCTAAACAATTATTAGATATGGGTATTAACGTTAAAATTATCGAAAAAGATAAAAAAAGATGTGAGTATTTAAGTGATGTCCTACCAGAAGCTATGATAATTCATGGAGATGGTACAGATCAAGAATTATTACAAGAAGAAGGTATTAACCATACAGAAGCCTTTGCATCTCTTACTAACTATGATGAAGAAAATATAATGCTTTCTTTATATGCAAAAAGCAAGTGTAATGCAAAGCTTGTAACAAAGGTAAATAGAATTCCATTTGAAAATATAATTAATAATTTATCTATAGGAAGTATTATTTATCCTAAATTTATTACATCAGAAAAAATACTTCAATATGTTCGTGCAATGCAAAACTCTTTAGGAAGTAATATAGAAACATTGTATAGAATAGTAAATAATAAGGTTGAGGCTTTAGAGTTTCGTGTTAGCGAAAATTCTAGTTTAATAGGAGTTCCTATTGAAAAGCTAAAACTTAAGGATAATCTACTTATAACTAGTATTAATAGACATGGCAAAGTTATTATTCCTAGAGGGTATGATACTATTAACTTTGGTGATACAGTAATTGTTGTTACTACTAATACTGGATTAAATGATTTAAAAGATATTCTTAAATAAATTAAGATAATAAGAGGTTATTATGAATAGTTCAATTATAAAATATATACTTGGTTGGGTATTGAAATTTGAAGCTTTATTTCTAACCTTACCTTGTTTAGTTGCTTTAATCTATAAAGAAAAAGCAGGATTTTCGTTTTTTATTGTTCTTATAATATGTTATGTACTAGGTTTTATATGTACAAGAAAAAAACCTAGTAATACTGTATTTTATGCTAAAGAAGGTTTTGTTACTGTATCTTTAAGTTGGATTGTAATGAGTGTTATGGGAGCATTACCTTTTGTATTAAATGGAGAGATTCCTAGGTTTATTGATGCATTATTTGAAACTATTTCAGGTTTTACTACAACTGGTGCTAGTATATTAACAGATGTTGAGGCATTATCACACTGCTCATTAATTTGGCGTAGTTTTACTCACTGGGTAGGTGGTATGGGTGTATTAGTTTTTGTACTTGCTATTTTACCTCTTACTGGTGGACATAGCATGCACTTAATGCGTGCAGAAAGTCCAGGACCTTCTGTTGGTAAGTTAGTACCTCGTTTACGTTCAACTGCAATGATTTTATATAGTATTTACTTGTTTATGACTATTATGGAATTAATACTTTTATTAATAGCTAAAATGCCACTATTTGATGCAATATGTATAGCTTTTGGTACTGCTGGTACTGGTGGATTTGGTATAAAGAATTCTAGTATAGCAGATTACTCTATGTCTATACAAAGTATAGTTACTATATTTATGATTTTATTTGGTATTAACTTTAATATATATTATCTTTTTTTAATTAAAAAACCTAAAGAAGCGTTAAAAAGTGAAGAATTAAAATGGTATTTCGGAATAATATGTATAGCAGTATTATTTATTACTTTCAATATACGTACTTTATTCCCAAACATATTTCAAGCTTTCCACAGTGCAGCTTTCCAAGTAGGATCAATAATCACTAGTACAGGTTTTGCTACTGCTGACTTTAATTTATGGCCTCAAGCTTCTAGAGTGATTTTAGTTGGAATTATGTTTATTGGAGCATGTGCTGGAAGTACTGGTGGAGGTATAAAGGTATCTCGTATAGTTCTTATGCTTAAAACCTTAGGAAAAGAATTATCACATTTAATTCATCCTCGTAGTATAAAGATAATTAAGTTTGAAGGTAAAAAAGTTCAACATGATGTAATTCGTTCAGTAAATATATTTTTAATTACCTATATTACTATATTTGCAATTTCTGTTTTAGTAATATCCTTTGATAATAATATAGATTTAGTATCTAACTATACATCAGTTGTAGCTACATTAAGTAACATAGGTCCTGGACTTGAACTTGTAGGTCCTACTGGAAACTTCTCTATGTTCTCTGATACTTCAAAACTTACTTTAATGTTTGATATGCTTGCAGGAAGATTAGAGTTATTTCCTATGTTAGTTCTTTTTATGCCTGCCACTTGGAAAAAACGATAAAGTTACATAAAAAAAGAGTAGTTTTTAATTTAAACTACTCTTCTTTTATATTAATTAACTTTTTATTTATACTAAAAAGTATTGTTCCACATAATAGTATTCCTACACATGCCCATACAGATTTTTCTTTATATAAAGTTGTTAGTATTCCACCTATAGCAGCTCCAACTACAAAGAAAATTATAATAATCCAATATCTTATAGATTTTATTCCATAAGAAGATTCTTTTTTTGTTATGTAATTATAAGTTAACTCTGATGCTGAACGTAAATTTCCTGTACACATAGTAGTGCTATATGGAGAATCTACAAGCTTTCGAAAGGACTGTATTTGTAGAGATGACACAAATGAAATTATAGAAGCTACTATAATATGTGATACAGTAAGAGGAATAAACCCTACTATTACTAAAACTATCATTTCAATTATTAATATCCCCTGTTCAAACTCTAAAAAAGAATTAAATGAACATTTATCCCTAATATACTCTACTAAAAATACACCTAATATAAATGCTATAATAGGTAAAAGAGCCATAAAAACCTTAACAAAGTCTTTATTAGCAAGTCCAATACCAACTAATACAATATTACCTGTTTCTGCATTTGCAAAAACCCCTCCTCTACATATATATGTATACGCATCTAAAAAACCTCCTACTATAGCTAAAATAGCTCCAAGTCTTATAGATTGAGAGGTTGTTCTAAACTGAGTATCTTTACTTAAAATCTTCACATTACTTCCCCACTTTATTCTTATGTTATTTTATACTTATTATATAATATTAGTTTATATAATCAACTTTTATAGAAATTTTTTGAACAAAATCATCATGTCTAGAAACAGATATATCATCTAAAATGCCATCTTCATAAGAGTATCCAGATATATATAGATTATTATCTTTAATAAACTTTAATAGTTCTTTATATACACCACTTGTTTTGTCATAATATCCTTTCATATAAGCTACTGCATATAACCCTTTAGGTTTAACTGTGACTTCTAGATTTTCACTTTTTTTATTTAACTTAGTATAAAAGTAATCATAATCTGTATATCTTTTATTAATTAAAGCTTCTTTTGAAATTATAACTCCTATAGGATATCCACTAACTATATTTTTATTAATTCTGTCTTTTACATGATCCATAAAAGTATTTACATCATAGTTTAAATTAGTACATTTTAATTTATCACTCAAAAATAATAATTCCTCTTCTTGTTCTTCTAATTTAAGTATAGTTTTATTTATACCTCTCCCCTCTTCTGTTATTTTAATTTTAGTTTCTATTAATGAAGAAATATTCTTTAGTTTCTCTATCTCTTTATCAACTATTTCTTTTTGATGTTTAAATACCTCTAATAGTTTACTAGGATTTCTATTATCTAAAAAATCCTTTATTTCAAGTAAAGACATTCCTACTTCCTTTAATGATAGTATCACTAGAAAAATATCAATTTGATTATGTGAATAATATCTATATCCATTTTCCTTTACTATTTCTGGTGAAAATAGCCCTATGCTATCATAATGAAATAAGGTTTTCTTATTAACACCACATAATTTTGCAAATTCTCCACTTGAAAAATACTGTACAAATTCTCTATCCATAAAAACTCCTTGACTATCCCGTAACTGTATACTTTATTATATAACTACGTTTGTATTAATTTCAATATAACTAAGGAGGAAATATTAATGAATAATTCATTAGGAATAGATTTTAAGTTTGGAAGCTTTATAAAATTTACTATTCCTTCTATAATAATGATGATGTTTTTTGCACTGTATACTATTATAGATGGTATATTTATTTCAAGATATGTAGGTGCAAATGCTTTATCTGCAACTAATATAGTATATCCACTTATTAATATACTTTTAGGAATAGGAACAATGATTACTGCTGGAGGAAGTGCTCTTGTATCAAAAAGTCTTGGAGAAGGCAAAGAAGAGGAAGCAAAAAATACATTTTCTTTTCTAGCATTTATTAGTATAGTAATTGGACTAGTTGTTATATTAATAAGCTTTATATTTTTAAAGCCATTAATATATATGTTAGGTGCTACAGAGGACTTATATAAATATTGTTTTGAATATGTATTTATCTTTTTACTTGCTGCTCCATTTATACTATTAAAAATATATTTTGACTATTTTTTAATAACTGCTGGTAATCCTAAACTAGGATTATTATGTTCTTTATTAGGAGGAATTACTAATATAGTACTAGATTATGTATTTATTTTACCTCTTAATATGGGAATTAGTGGTGCTGCTCTTGCAACAGCTCTAGGATATGTAGTTCCCTCTATTATAGGTATAGTATATTTCTCTAAAAAAGATAAAATACTTCATTTTGTAAAACCTAAGTTTAATATAAATGCATTATTAAAAAGTTGTTTTAATGGATCATCAGAAATGATTAATCAAATATCTAGCGCAGTAACTACATTCTTATATAATATAACCTTAATTCAGCTTTTAGGAGAAAAAGGTGTAGCTGCAATAACTATGATTTTATATTCACAATTTTTACTTAACTCTACTTATATAGGCTTTGTATCAGGTTCATCACCTATAATAGGTTATAATCATGGTAGTAAAAATAAAGCTCTATTAAGACGAGTAATTAAGTATGCTTATATATTTATAGGAATACTTACTATACTATCATTTACACTATCTGTTATAAGTGCAACAACTATAATAGGAGTATTTTCAGGAAGTGATAAGGAATTATATAATATATCCATAGAAGGATTTAAGATATTTATGATTGCATTCTTAGGTTCTGGATTTAATATTTTTACTTCAGGAATGTTTACAGCTTTATCAGATGGAAAAACATCTGCAATTTTATCCTTATTAAGAACTTTTGTATTTTTTATTATAGGAATAATTATATTACCTAAATTATTAGGTGTTAATGGTGTATGGCTTGTTGTACCAATTTCAGAAGCTTTAACTATTATTATGTCCATATACTATTTTAAAAAGTATAAGAATGTATATTTATATTAATCTCAAAAAGGTGTGAGCATTTTAACTCACGCCTTTTATTCATCTATTAATGCTCCTATTTTCACACCTTCATTAACTATATCTAAAACAAGATTCCATAAATCATTTGATGTCTCCTTAACAACATTTAATCTATGAAGTACCATAGACTTAGTAGTCTTATTTTCTTTCCACGCTCTACCTTTTGTTGCTATATTATTTAGTAAAGGTTGTATTCTATCTAAACAATTGGCATACCTACTTTCTATAGTTTTCATTTCCTCAAATTCATGCCATAAATCAAATATAAATTTAGCTTGATCCTGTGGTAAAATGTTAAATATTCTATTAGCAGCTTTATGTTCTCTATGCTCTTTACTTTCATTAGCCTTTCTATCATAACAAAAAGTATCTCCAGCATCTATTTCAACTAAGTCATGAATTATAACCATATTCATAACTCTTTCTAGATTGACCTCCTCTTTTATATACTCCTTTAGAAGAGGTGCCATAAGAGCTAAATGCCAAGCATGTTCAGCATCATTTTCAAATCTTTGAGATTTTGTTAAGTATGTCCTTCTCATTATTTCTTTAGCTTTATCTACTTCTACTATAAATTCTATTTGCTTTAATAATCTATTGTCCATTATTATCACCTTTTATAATAAATATTTATAATAAATTATAACATAAAATATTTTTATCAAATTTAACAAAAATAATTCTAAAAATAAATTAATAAATTGTATACTTTTTTAAAACTTAGTCAATAATTTAAAAGAACATGAGTTTTGAGAACATTCGTTTGATTACTTGTAAGATATATGTTATAATTACTATTAACTAAGAGAGGTGTTAATTATGTTGGATATAAAAGATAAACAACTTGAAGTATATAATTTTTTAAAAACTTACACAGAAAATAGAGGTTTTCCTCCATCTGTAAGAGAAATATGTGAAGCTGTAGGATTAAGTTCAACATCTACAGTACATGGACACTTAAAAAGATTAGAAAAGAAAGGTTTTATAAAAAGAGATCCATCAAAACCAAGAGCATTAGAAATTATAGAATTAAATAATAATAAAAAAGAAATGATTAATGTTCCTATAGTAGGAAAGGTAACAGCTGGTCTTCCAATTCTTGCAACAGAAAACATTGAAGATACCTTCCCTCTTCCACTTGAGTATATTAAACATAATAAAGAGTTATTTATGCTTAGAGTTACTGGTGAAAGTATGATTAATGTTGGAATTAATAATGGAGATTTAGCTATTATAGAAAAAACAGAATCTGCTGAAAATGGAGAAATAATAGTTGCTTTAATTGGTAATGAAGCCACAATAAAAACTTTCTATAAGGAAGATGGACATATAAGACTACAACCAGAAAATGATACTATGGAACCTATAATAGTTGATAATTGTAGTGTTTTAGGAAAGCTAGTTGGAATATATAGACAGTATTAATTTAATAATATAAGGGAAAAAGGGCAAATTTATTGCCCTTTTATCTTACCTCTATTATCTTATTACTTCCATCCCTAAACTTATTGTTTTATTTTATAATATTCTATATATAGCATATAGCTGCCTATTATATTTATTTCAATTGGTAATCATCTACTAATACTGCTGGAATTGTTTGTTCAGCGCCTAAAACAGTTGTATAAGTTATATTCCCTACTGATACACCTCTAAAGAATATTGTATCGTCTTCTAATAGGTTACTTGTTATTTGTGACTTACTTATTTCAATTAACATTACTTTGTTATAGTCTCCATCTATCTTTACTCTATATTGATTAGCTGAACTACCTTTCATAACTTGAATTATATCACCAGTAAATTGACAATACTCTCCCACATGACTATCTCTAGCAATATTCTCCCATGTTAATCCTGTTTCATATTTGTGAGCTTCAGCTTCTCTTTTAGCTTGTTCTTCAGCTTCTTTTTGAGCTTTCTCCTGAGCTTTTCTTTCTTCTTCTTGTTTTCTCTTTTCTTCCTCTTCAGCTTTCTTTTTAGCTTCAGCTTCAGCTTTTTGTTTAGCTAATTCTTCTTCTGTAGACTTCTTAGCATCTACAATTGCTTGATCTACAAATTCCTTTTCTTGCTCACTTAAACTCATATATTCTTTAGTATACTCTTTAAGTTCATTTAATTCATCTTTAAGTTTATTTAATTTATCTTGAGATTTATTAAGTTCTTTTTGTACTGATTTAGTTTCTAATTT
>JAFADP010000166.1 GCA_023424785.1 Bacillota bacterium | reverse complement strand
TGCATAGCGAAGGTTATTGCATTAATAAAATTCAATAGTGAAATAGCCTTTGCAAATCCATTAAAAAAATAAATATTATGGAGATGTAAAATGAGCTGTTTTAATAAATATAAATGGGAACTGGTACCTGAAAATTTACCAGTGGTTAAAAGAAATTGTCCTAAATGTAAGGAGAAAACAAATTATATAAATGCAGAAAAGTTTAGGGTAAATGCAAATAAAAATAATATTGATGTATGGCTTATATATAAATGTGAAAAATGTAAGTCTACTTGGAATATGAGCATATATGAAAGAGTAAATCCTAAAGATATTACTAAAAAAGATTATGAAAGATTTATTAAAAATGATAAGGAATTTGCTAAGAAATATGGTTTTGATATCAGTATTCATTTAAAAAATAAGGCTGAACTAGTTTGGGATAATGTTTTTTATAAAGTTAATAAAGAAATAATAGAAGAGGATTCTAAGAATAAAGAAAGTATAATAACTATAACTTGTGACTATCCATTGGAAATAAGAATAGACAAGTTTCTTAGTGATAACTTAAATATTTCAAGAAGTAAAGTTAAAGAAATGTTTGAAAAGGGGTATATATTTAGTGATTGCAATAAAAAGTTAATGAAAAGTAAAATTACCAGTAATATGAATATTCATATATTATTAGTGGATGATATACAGCAGGTATAACAGTAACTATATTTTAAGTGGTTTAACGCTAACTGAAAATTATCATTAGAAAGGCTTACTAAAGTGGTCAAAGATGTAGTATTATGTGCATGAAAAAGTAAAATATTTACAAATAGATAATTGATTTCTATACTTAATATATAGAATCTAATTATTTTTATAAGGTGGTATGAAATTTATGAGCAGAATTATTGTTGTTTATAAATCTAATTATGGAAGCACTAAAAAATATGCTGAATGGATAGCAGAAGTTTTAAATGCAGATTTATATGAAAGAAGTAAAATCACTAAGGAAGTTATAGATGGATGTACAACTATTATATATGGTGGGGGAGTATATGCTGGAAATATAATTGGATTAAATTCACTTTTAAAAAAATATGAAAATGTGAAAGCTAAACAAATGATAGTCTTTGCTGTGGGAGCTTCACCGGTAAGTGATGAAACAGAAAAATTTATAAATGAAGCTTTAGCTAAAGTAGGATTGAAAAGTGTAAAAGGCTTTTATTTAAGAGGAGCACTTGATGAGGAAAATATGAATGTTATTCATAGAACAATGATGAAGATGATGAGAAAGAGTTTATCTAAAAAAGATGAATCAGATCTTGAGTATTGGGCACAAGAAATGGTGGCCAATGGTGGAGAAGCAGTAGATTGGACTGATAAAAAGAATATTAATGAAATGATTAAATATATTAAGTCACCAAAGTAACAGATGATTTTATTAATCATATTGATGGATACATTTTAGATTTTAAATATGGTTCAATATAGATGATGAAAAATAAATTATTTAGCTAAACCTCATCTTTACGAAATAATTAAATTTTAAAGCTTTAAGCCATTTATACGTAATGATATTACGCATAAATGGCTTATCTTTATTTAACATATATTAATTTTTATAAAAAATAGACTTATTCGTATTAAATTTAAAACTATTAAAAAATACTATAGTGTTACATAGGTAAGTATATTTTTTTTGATTATTTAGGAAAATATATAATAGTATTTTAAAATATTAATATGGAGGTCTTTTATATGGAAAATAATATGGCAATGGAATATCCAATGTTTTGTTACCAATGTGAACAAACTGCTGGGGGAAAAGGTTGCACTAAGATGGGGGTATGTGGTAAGACTCCAGAAGTAGCAGCACTTCAAGATTTACTTATATATCAAATAAAAGGTATAAGCTGTTATGCAAAGGAAATAATTGAAAAGGGTAAAAATGTAGATAAGGATATAGTTAGATTTATAGAAAATTCATTATTTACAACATTGACCAATGTTAATTTTGATGCTGATGTACATATTGAACTGCTAAAGGAATCTCAAAAAATAAAAGAAAAATTAAGAAAGGAAGTAGGGAAAATAAAAAATGATACAGATCATGCTACTTATAATTTAAGTAGTACAAGAGCAGAAATGCTTGAAGATGCTAAGAAGGCAGGGATAATGTATGATCAAGATTTAGATCCTGATATTCGTTCATTAAGACAAACAATACTTTATGGATTAAAAGGAATAAGTGCATATGGTCACCAAGCAAGAGAACTTGGTTATTATGATGATGAAGTTGATAATTTTTATGTAAGAGCACTTGAAGCTACAACTGATGATAATTTATCTGTAGAAGAATTAATTAGATGGACTATGAGAACTGGTGACATGAGTATAGCAGTTATGAAAAAATTAGATGAAGCAAATACTAAAACTTATGAAAATCCATCACCACATAAAGTAAATGTTCATATTAAAAAAGGTCCATTTATTATAGTATCAGGCCATGATTTAAAAGATTTAGAAATGTTATTAGAGCAAACAGAAGGAAAAGGTATAAATATTTATACACATGGAGAAATGATACCATGTCATGGATATCCTGGGCTAAAAAAATATCCTCATCTTATAGGAAACTTTGGTGGAGCTTGGCAAGACCAACAAAAAGAATTCGATAATATTCCAGGATGTATTTTAATGACTACTAACTGTCTTATGAGGCCTAGAGAAACTTATAAAGATAGAATTTTTACAACTAGTGTAGTTGGGTGGGATGGAGTAAAACATATTGGAAAAGATAAAAATGGGAAAAAAGATTTTTCTGAAATTATAAATAAAGCATTAGAGCTTGGAGGATATGAAGAAGATGAAGAGCCACATGAAATATTAGTAGGCTTCGGTCATAATGCTACATTAAGCAATGCAGAAACAATAGTTAATGCAGTTAAAGAGGGAAAGATAAGACACTTCTTCTTAATTGGAGGATGTGATGGTGCAAGACCAGGTAGAAATTATTATACTGAATTTGCAAAAAAAGTACCAGATGACTGTGTAATATTAACATTGGCTTGTGGAAAATATAGATTTAATAAATTAAATTTTGGTGAAGTTGCAGGAATTCCAAGACTTTTAGATGTAGGTCAATGTAATGATGCTTATTCAGCAGTTAGAATAGCAACAGCTCTTGCAGATGCATTTGGAACTGATGTAAATGGGTTGCCATTATCTTTGATTATATCTTGGTATGAGCAAAAAGCTGTAGCAGATTTATTAGCTTTACTATCTCTTGGAATAAAAGGAATATACTTAGGACCAACTCTTCCAGCTTTTTTAAGTCCTAATGTACTGCAATATTTAGTTGATACATTTGATTTAAGGTTAATAAGTACACCAGATGATGATTTGAAATCTTGTTTAAAACAAGAAGTATAAATAATAAATGTATATTTAAAGAAGAAAAGATAAATAATATAATTGTTCATTAAGAATTTATAGGAGGAATTAAAAATGAAAGCAAGTGTAGATAAGGGGATTTGTATAGGATGTGGATTATGTGCATCAACTTGTCCAGATGTATTTAGTATGGATGATGATGGTAAGG
>JAFADP010000033.1 GCA_023424785.1 Bacillota bacterium | reverse complement strand
ATATTTTTTAATATTTTTATAAATGTCTTAAACTTTTTTCCCATACAATTTTATTAAACTGCCTAGCGATATCCTTTGCTTTATCCATTTCTTCAGATACACTATTTGATACAAGCAACACCTCTGGAACACTATAGTTCATATTTCTCATAGCACCACAGATATATAATAATCTCTTATAATTAAATACTATGTTGTCTGAAAATAGTATAACTACATCATCTATATAGCAGCTTTCCAATAACTCCTCGACTTGATTTGTTATTATAAATATTGACTTATCTTTATATTTTAATACACGTTCAATCTTCTTAATTGAATTTTTTTCTAATGCTTTAATAACTTTAACATTAGATAATTTTAGTTTGTTATCAAAATACTCATACACTGATTTTACCTTTTCGTTATCTGGAACAAGAATAGCAACTTTGTGATTGCTCTCCTTAAACCATTTTAAATAATCATACAGAGTATATGGAATATCTGTATTTAAATCTATTCTAGTAGGCATAACCCTCGGCTCTACAAATGGCTGTTCATAATTATATGCTGAAAGCTCAAATTTTTCCCCTATTATAGGAAGTTTCTCAATACTATAAACTATACTTCTTTTTCCGATATGTCCATATTCCTTTACATATTCTAAAAGCCTGCTATTGCTCAAATTAGAAAAATAAGTGATATCATCATATATGACAAGATCATATTCTTCATGTACATTATCCAAATTCTTATAATTCACAAATATTAATGAAGTATTTGAATCAGATTTCTTAAAATATGAATATGATATTTGTGAGTTAAATTCCCTCAATGAATTGATAAGTTCTCTATTTTCCATATCTTTTCCCCATACATATAACACTCTTTTTCCACTCCTGGATAACTTATCAATAATATCTGCAAATATACATGATGTATTAAAGGGTACTGTAATTATAGTCAAAAATTTTATGTGTTTCTTATACCAGTAATCTATTTTTTGTACTGCATATTTTAAATCTTCTTTTTTTACTTTACATACTCCTCCCATACATTATCTCCTCTCTTACTCCCCATTTCCTCTCTCAAATTCTTCAAGCCCTTTTTGGAATTCTTCATTTAACTCATATTCAATTCCACTTTCAATTTCATCTTTTGATATTATATCTTTTATTCTATACTTTAATGCTGAATGTCTCTCCATACTATTTGTATTATTTATCATATACATTAATGCTTTTTGAAAACCAACAACAACTACAAGCTGTTTAGCTCTGGTGATCCCTGTGTAAAGAAGATTTCTATTCATTAAAAACGGTGATCCCATAAATACAGGAATTATAACAACTTTAAATTCGCTTCCCTGACTTTTATGTATTGTACATGCATATGCTAAATCTAGTTCATCCAGAAAGCTGAAATCATATAGAACTTTTCTTTCATCATCAAAAATAATAGTCATAGCTTTTTTTTCTTCATCTATGCTCTGTATAAATCCTAGATCTCCATTAAATACTCCAATACCTTCATTTTCTCCTGTTCCAGCAACTCTGAACCACTTCAAGGAATAATTATTTTTAGTCTGCATTACTTTATCGCCTTCTCTAAATACTATATCCCTTGATGACTTTTCTTTCTTATCTCTTGCTGGGGGATTGAACATTTCCTGAAGACTGCTATTTAAATTAATTACTCCAAGTGTACCCTTTCTCATTGGAGTTAAAATCTGCATATCCCTTAGTTTATCCCATGATTTATTGAATCCAGGAAGTCTTCTATTAATTAAATCCTTTATTGTATCCACAATCTTTTCAGCATTCTCTCCATTAATAAAGAAGAAATCCTTATCCTTTTGATTTAATAATGGCATTTTTCCTTCATTTATTCTATGAGCATTTACAACAATAAGACTTTCATTGCCCTGCCTGAATATTTCTTTAAGCCTTACAACTTTAATATAATCGCTTTCAATTAAATCTCTTAGAACATTACCTGCTCCTACTGAAGGAAGCTGATCCACATCTCCAACTATTATAAGTCTTGTTCCAAGCTTAATTGCTTTAAGAAGACTCTGCATTAACATAATATCTATCATTGATGCCTCATCAATGATTATTACATCACAATCCAATGGAGATGATTCACCTTTTTCAAAAACTGATTCATCCTCTTCTGAAACTCCCATTTCTAAAAGCCTGTGTATTGTCTTGGCCTCTCGTCCTGTTGATTCTGTCATTCTTTTAGCTGCCCTTCCCGTTGGCGCTCCTAAGATTACCTTCATTCCATTGTTTTCATAAATATGTATAATTGCTTTTATTATTGTTGTTTTACCGGTTCCAGGTCCTCCAGTTATTATTTCAATACCATTATTAAAAGCACCCATAATTGCTTCTCTCTGAGAATCAGCAAATTTAATTTTCTGTTCCCTCTCAAAGGTATTAATTTCAAATTCTACATCTGAATTTATAGTAGGAATATCCTGAAGCCCGAGTGTTACTATCTTGCTTGTAACTCCAAGTTCACAATAGTAATATTGAAGAAGAAAACCTCCTTCTTCACCATTAACATTTTCTATGATTATCTTCTGAGTTGCAGCCATATCATAAATATTTTTTTCTATCAATTCTCTTGATACAAGTAAATTCTTTTCACATTCATCTATTATATTCTTTTTAGGCATGTATGTATTACCTGCAGCACAATACTGATTCATCACATATTTTATTCCACTTTGAATCCTGAAATCAGAATCACTTTTTATCCCAATGCTCATGGCTATCCTATCTGCAGTCTTAAAACCTATTCCTGATATTTCTTCACATAATATATATGGATTATTAGAAACTATCTGTTTTGCATTTGCACCAAATTTCTTATATATCTTTATACATTGATTATTGGTAACTCCATGTTTATGAAAATATAGTATTATATCTTTTAATCCCTGCTGTTCAATATATGATTCATAAATTATCTGAAACTTCTTCTCCCCAATGCCTTCAATTTCCATCAATCTTTCAATATGATTTTCCATTATATCAAGAGTATCTTCACCGAACTTAGCTATTATTTTTTTTGCAGTAACTGGTCCTATTCCGTGTATTACTCCAGCACTCAAGTACTTTTCAATGCCATCTAAGGAATCTGGCATAACTTCTTCATACTCTTGAATATTAAATTGATTTCCAAATTGTTTATGCACAGTCCAATAGCCGCTTATCTTTACATTCTGACCTTCTTTTAAAAAAGGTACAGTACCAACAGCGCTTACAACTTTATTATCACATCTTATTTTGCAAACTACATATCCCGTATCTTCACTTCTAAATACAATACTTTCAACAAAACCATTAAGGATTTCCATAGAATCTCTCCACATCTTTTTTATTAACTCTTATTATTATCTATAATTATTATTTTTAATCTCTTTTTTCTTATTCGTAAATTTATTTTATTATATCATAATGATATTATAACATTTTTAAGTATTATTTATTTCTAATTGATATATGCCAGAATTAAATGTTCCTTACATATTTATTATTTATAATTAAGAATTCAAAATAGAGCTTATATCTAAAACTTCAGAAGTTTTTATAACAAAAAAGTGCTGCCTTATATTCAGCAGCACTTTTACATTTATATCTATTATAAATATTTCTTTATTTCTTCTAATTCGTTTAATTGTTCCCAAGGTAGGTTTAGATCATTTCTTCCAAAATGACCATATGCAGCAGTCTGCTTGTAAATAGGTCTTCTTAAATCAAGATCTCTTATAATAGCTCCTGGTCTTAAATCAAATACTTTTTCAACTATTTCAACTATTTTATCATCACTTAATTTCCCTGTTCCAAAAGTATCAACAGTGATTGAAACTGGCTTAGCAACTCCAATAGCATAAGCTAATTGAATTTCTAATTTATCTGCAACACCAGCAGCAACTAAATTCTTAGCAACCCATCTAGCAGCATATGCAGCTGATCTATCAACCTTTGTTGGATCTTTTCCTGAGAAAGCTCCTCCTCCATGTCTGCCATAACCACCATATGTGTCAACAATTTTTTTTCTTCCTGTTAAACCTGAATCTCCTTGTGGACCTCCCACAACAAATCTTCCTGTTGGATTTATAAAATATCTAGTATTTTCATCTAGTAAATTTGATGGAACTACAGCTTTGATAACATGTTCTTTTAAATCTTTTTCAATTTGCTCTAAAGTTACATTTTCATCATGCTGTGTTGAAATAACTATTGTATCTATTCTTACTGGTCTTTCATCTTCATATTCAACTGTAACCTGTGTCTTACCATCTGGTCTTAAATAATCTAATGTTTTATCTTTTCTCACTTCAGTAAGTCTTCTTGACAACTTGTGAGCCATATATATCGGTAATGGCATATATGCATCTGTTTCATTTGTTGCAAAACCAAACATCATACCTTGGTCACCAGCACCTACAGCTTCAACATCATCCTTTTCACCTTGTCTTGCTTCAAGGGCTTCATCTACACCTTGAGCAATATCTGCTGATTGTTCATCTATTGTTGTCATAACTGCGCAAGTATCACAGTCAAATCCATATTTTGCTCTATCATATCCAATTTCTCTTACTGTTTCCCTAACTACCTTTGGAATATCAACGTAACAGTTAGTTGAGATTTCTCCCATTACCATTACCATACCTGTAGTTGTGCATGTTTCACATGCTACTCTGGCACTTGGATCTTTTTCTAAAATGGCATCTAATACTCCATCTGAAATTTGGTCACACATTTTATCTGGATGGCCTTCTGTAACTGATTCTGAAGTAAATAATCTTCTCATATCTGTTTCTCCCTTCGATGTCTACTCTTTATCAAATTATTTTGACTATATTTTTTGCTACTCTGCGCGCAAATATTTTAAATATCATAAATCTTTATATTTAAAATATAAATAGCAACAAATTCGAAACTGTCTTACTTAGAAAAAAACTTAAAATTATTATTTTTATAGAAATTTAGATAAATAAAAAACTCTTCGATAAGAAGAGTATAACTTTAATAATCCTTTTCTTATCTCGTAGAATTACTTCTACAGGAATTGGCACCTTGTAAATACAGGTTGCCGGGTTTCATAGGGCCCTATCCCTCCACCTCTCTTGATAAGAGTAACTTAATTCAATTTTCATTATGTATTCTAGCATAGGCATTTTATTTAGTCAATATGTTTTTAATATTATTCCATAAACACAAAAATATACATTAATAGTTCAGTTTTACAAAATAATAATATATATTTTTACTATTTTTTTATATTTAAATATAACAATCTATAAAATTAATATTTAAATATATATTATCACATCATTAAAAATAATTTATTAATCTTTTATTTAAGATGTATTGCTTTCCACTTAATGCTTAAGATTAGCAAAGTATATTTACTTAATTATATGGCAATATAAAAAAAAGAATAAACTATTGTTTATTCTTTTTGGTGGAGGAAGATGGATTTGAACCATCGAAGCTAACGCAACAGATTTACAGTCTGCCCCCTTTGGCCACTCGGGAACTCCTCCACATATTCAGTTATTTGTTAGCGCTTTGTTGAGCGGCTAACCAACAATAGTTAGTATATAGTTAACTTTATTTTATTTCAACTCCACTATACGACCATTATAAGTGATTACACTTAATTATCTCTCTTTTTCTTGCTATATCTACGTTTTAATACATAATTATTAAATAATATTTTTTTTATTATATTCATATATTTATTGTGGGAGGTGTATATTTTGACAAAGAAAAAAGCATATTATAAAAACACTCTTGCGTACTATCAAGTTTCAGAAGGAATAAAGGAATTTATAACAGAGGATACTGTTATTGTGTGTATAGGAACAGATAAATGTATTGGCGATTGTTTAGGACCACTAGTAGGCACATTATTAAAAGATAATCTTCTTCCACTTCCCATTTATGGTACTGTATCTAATCCAGTACACGCATTAAATATTAATAATTACTTAAATATAATAAAGCAGAATCATCCTAATTCTAAAATTATTGCAATTGATGCCTGTTTGGGCGAATCAAATTCTATAGGAGAAATTCATATACGTGACTATGCTATACATCCTGGAAAGGGAGTAGGAAAATTACTACCTGATGTTGGAGATGCTTCTATTGTAGGAATAATTGATACTAATGAAAAATCAAGTTTATTTCCATCATACTCAATACGTCTTTCATTAGTACTAGATATGGCAAAAGCAATATCTAAAGGTATATTGCATGCTTACAAAGAAAACATTTCTATATAATAAACTTTATAAATATAATAATAAGAAGCCATCTTATAGTAAAATAGTAAAAATCACTATAAGATGACTCCTTATTTCATTATAATTATTCTATTAAAAGTGATGCATCGTTTGTTATGTCATCACTGATCTTATCAAAATAAGATAATACTTTACCTGTACCTAATGCTACACATTCTACTGTATTTTCTGCAACATGTACACTCACACCAGTTTCATGTTCGATTAGCTTGTCTAGTCCATCTAAAAGTGACCCTCCACCAGTCATCAATATACCTCTTTCAGTAATATCTGATGATAATTCTGGAGGTGTTCTTTCAAGAACAGATTTTACAGCATTTATTATTAAATTAGCTGGCTCTATAAGTGCCTCTCTTATCTCTTCTGTTGATATTTCTATTTCTCCTGGAAGCCCTGTAACTAAGTTTCTTCCCTTTACAACACTTGATGTACTTCTTGACCCTTCAAATACCGTTGCTATAGATATCTTTAATCTTTCAGCGGTCTTTTCTCCAATCATTATTTTGTGTTTATTTCTCACATATTTTACAATGGATTTATCAAACAAGTCTCCTGCGACTTTAATAGATTCTCTTACAACTATACCACCTAATGATATAACTGCAATATCACAAGTACCTCCACCTATATCTATTACCATTGTTCCACAAGCCTTTGATATATCTAGACCAGCACCTATAGCTGCTGCTAAAGGTTCTTCTATTAAATGAACTTTTTTGGCTCCTGAGTTCTTAGTAGCATCAATTACTGCTCTTTTCTCAACTTCTGTTGCTTGAGACGGTACGCATACTATTACTTTAGGCATTGTTATATTCTTTTTCTTTATTACTTTTTTAATTAATTTATTTAACATTACTTCAGTAACATCATAATCTGATATAACACCATCCTTTAATGGTCTTATAGCTACTATATTTCCTGGTGTTCTTCCTATCATCTTTCTAGCATCTTCACCAACTGCTAGTACTTCCTTTGTATTTCTATTCATCGCAACAACTGATGGCTCTTTTAATACAATTCCCTTACCTTTTTCATATATTAAAACAGTTGCTGTGCCTAAATCAATACCTAAATCAGCCCCCATTCTCCAAAAAAACATGAATCTCACTCCCATATTGTTAATATACTAAATAAGTAGTACTTTTTATACTTATTTAATTATTATATATGGAATACTATATTCATTCAATAGCCTTATACTTTAATTGAGTTGCTTTTCCACCTCTTATGTGTCTTTCGGCTTTATTTAATTCTAATATATTATGAGTTTGTTCAGCAATTACTGGATTTATTTTAGGCAATCTTTCTGTCATATCTTTGTGTATAGTGCTTTTACTTACCCCAAATACCTTTGCCGTTTTTCTTATTGTAGCTTTTGAACTAATTATATAATGTGCAACTTCTAATACTCTTTCTTCAATATAGTCTTTCAAAATGCTACCTCCTTATATCTCTATACTTATATTTATGCAAATTGTTGTATTTAAATTACCATTAATCAGTCATTTTAAAATATAAAATGACTGATTAATATTTTATTAAATATATTATTCAGCTGAATATTTAAAATATTTTAATGGATTTACTTGTTCATTTTCTGAAGTTAATACTTGTAAGTTTAAATGTTCACCAAATTGATCCTTATTAAATAATTTTGCACTTTCTCCCACTTTTCCAATTACTTTTCCTGCTTCAACCTTATCATCTTTTTTAACATTTAAATCTTCTGATAAATTGCAGTACTTTGTCTTCATTCCATTAGCATGTTTTATAACTACTACTACTCCATCCTCTACACCTGCATTTTCTGCTCTTTCTACAATACCTTCTGCTGCTGCTTTTACTTCTGTTCCTATAGAAGCATTGATATCAACACCTCTAATAGTCCTTTGAGTTGTTTCATTAAATTTAACAGGCTTAGGATATGTGTAATCTCTTAATAATTTTCCATCTACCGGATTAACAAAACTTACTTCTGTTGTTGATGTAACTGCTTGTGCCTCATTTAAAGCTTCATCATTACTTTCAATATTAGCTCTTTCGGCATTTTGCATCTCTGTATTCACGTTGGCGTTGTTTTCCAACGCTATTCCATTTTCGCCCTCCATATTCTCGCCTTGTGATTCTTGAATATTTTCTACCTCTTGTGTATTTTCTATTTTACTTGCTTGTTCCTTATCATTAGATTTCTTAAAAGAAAGTGTAGCTATTGCTGTAATTATGCAAAGACAAAGAAATAATACTAAGTAAAATCCCTCCTTCTTGAAAAAACTTTTTACCTTTTGTTTATAATTTTTATCCATATAAACACCTCCTTCACTTATTCTGTCCATGTATCTTAAATTAATACATAATTTCCATTATTTTATTCACTTAAATTTCTACATTTTTCTCTTAATATAGATAAATAAAAAAAAGACTAAGTATCTCTCAGTCTTTTTACTCAAATTTTACTTTTCCTATATCTATACCTGTATAGTAGTGCTTCAATATTTCATCATACTTTTTTCCCTGGCTCGCCATTATATTAGCTCCCCATTGACTCATACCCACTCCATGTCCATATCCTTTACAACTTATAACTATAGTATTTTCTTTAAATTCTAATGTAAAATTAGCTGAATTTAATTCAAATAAACTTCTAAACTTAGTTCCTGAAATATTTATTGAACCTAGCTGAATATCCTTTACACTTCCCCCATCTGTTCTAGATATTATATTAACGCTTTCTTGTAGATTAACTAAATTAAGATTTGCACCATTATATGATGAGTTAATCTTATTTATAAAATTATCTTTACTTATCTCTAAAGATTCATTATATCTTGGTGATACTTCTTCGCCTAAACTTTCTGTTGACTTTAAATATGGTATATCTTCTGAAAAAACATCTACTGCATTTTCTGTTTTTCCTGAACTTGTAGAAAAAAATTGAGGATATTTTACTATCTCATTATTGTATAAAAGCACTTGATTTTTAGTTTCATTTACAGCTTGAGTTATCTTACTCCAATACTCCTCTCTTTTATTTTCTGGCCACCTTGCTAATATTTCTTCTTTTGTCATATATACTTGACAATGTGTTGAATTGCAAATTTCTGCACCATTAGCTTCCTTACAATTTTCGAATCTCTTAGCATAATAATATGTTCTTGCTGCTATTGCCTGTGCTTTAAGTGCTTCTATTTCGAAATTAGCTTGCATTTCTGCACTTACTACCCCCATTATATACTCTTCTATATCTATTTCTTCAATAGATTCACGTTCTTTATTATATACCTTAGCTTTATTTGCTCCTGTTACAATCACTTCATTATTGCTTGAATTAATACTTAAGTTATCTTTCAAAGAAAAATTGTTACTATAATCAGTAGAAGACCTCAAAAAAATATATGATGTACATATCATAAATATCATTATGAATATACTTATTGATACAACAACTTTAACTTCATTTTTTATAATATTTCTATTTATCATAAAACTCCTCATATAAATTATTTCTATATGACTATGTTTATTATTCTACTTTTATACTTTATTAATAAAATAGACAGGATAATACATTTCCTGTCTATTTATCTATTCTTTCTATATCTGCACCTAAACTACTAAATTTCTTTTCTATTTGAGTATATCCTCTATCAATATGATATATATCTGATATTCTAGTATATCCTTGTGCTGCAAGACCTGCTAATATCATAGCTGCTCCTGCTCTTAAATCTGTGGCTTTCACATCACATCCAGTTAAACTAGGAACTCCTTCAATAAATGCAGTTCTTCCATCAACCTTTATATTTGCTCCCATTCTTATTAATTCTGCTACATGCATAAATCTATTTTCAAATACTGTTTCAGTTATCATACTAGATCCCTTAACTAATGTTAATAAACTCATCATTTGAGACTGCATATCTGTAGGGAATCCAGGATATGGCATTGTCTTAATATCTATTGGCTTTTTTATACCTGTACCATCTACAAATAACTTTTTATTCTCTTCATTGAAATTAATGCCACATTCCTTCAATTTTTCAATTAAAGGTCGTAAATGATCCATATTAACTCCATTTACAGTTATCTTACTATTAGTAATTGCTGCTGCTATAATAAATGTTCCTGCCTCAATTCTATCGTATATAGGTTTATAGCAAACACCCTTTAAATCTTTTACTCCTTGAACTGTTATTTTTCCTGTTCCTACTCCTGATATTTTTGCTCCCATAGAGTTTAAAAATTTAGCTAAATCGCAAATTTCAGGCTCTTCTGCAGCATTTTCTATTATTGTTGTTCCTTCTGCCAAAGTAGCTGCCATCAGTATATTTTCTGTTGCTCCCACTGATGGAAAATCTAAATATATACTATTTCCTACAAGTTTTTTTGCTGTTGCTTCTACAAACCCATATCCTATATTTATATCCGCACCTAAAGCCTTAAAACCTTTTAAATGTAAATCTATAGGTCTACTCCCTATATTGCATCCTCCTGGTAATGAAAGCTTACAATGTCCAAATCTCGAAAGCATTGGTCCCATAATTAAAAATGATGCTCTCATTTTTCTTATAAGTGAACTATTAGCATCTACTGGAGTTATATTTTTTGTATTAATTCTTATATTATTACTCTCTATGGATAAGTCACAGTTTAATCCTGATAACAAATTACATATTACTGATACATCTTCTAAAAGTGGTACATTCTTAATTGTTAATTCTTCTGGGCATAATATTGAAGCTGCTATTATTGGTAAAACTGAATTCTTTGCTGCACTTATTTCAACCTCACCCTTTAGTTTATTTCCACCTTTAACTAATATCTTTTTCATATTATCCTCCACAATAAATTCTTAGTATGTTGTAAATATTGCTGGTGTTCCAATAATTAAATAACACCCTGTATCGTAATTATTTATCGCAAAACTTATTTTATTATATTTGTTATATTCAGCTGTTCCAACATAACCATTATATATATCTAAAATTTCTATATTTTCCAATCTAGTATTATTTTTTATACTTTTAATTGTACTCTCTACATTATTTATTTTTCCCTTTATATATTGAAAATATCTTGCTTTATTCTCATTATTATTTTGTAAATGTGTTAAAACTTCCATTAAGTCACAAACTTTTTCTTTATTACGACTTATTACTTCTATTTCAATTTTACTTTCTTTTTCTTTATCATATCCAAAAACATATATAGACCTATTTCCATTAGAGAATTCTAATGAGTTTTCTGAACTATTTAAGCACACCATTTTATAATCTTTTAATAACCTTCTATTTAATCTATCTATTTCATCAATTGCTTTATCACTTGTATAGTACTCTATCTTTACTCCAACTTCATAAAGTTCATCATAATTAACTGATATTTCTTCATCCAAATAAAAAGATTGTGGTAAATATTCTATGGGATGAACACTTTTGTAACAAAAAAATAAAATAAAAACAAGGAAAATATATATTTTATATTTCATAAAATTCCCACCTTTCCTCTTAAAGTATAGTCATATTTTCCCTTTTTATACATCACATACAATATAATATATAAATATGATTAATTTTGTGAGAGATTAGAATAATAGAATATATTAGGTGACAAAATAAAAGAACCTATACAAACGAAATTTTTATCAAAATCCGTTATATAGATTCTTTTATAAATTTATTATTTTAAGTTTAATCTAACATTAGCTCTAGCAAGTGCTCTTTGAGCTCTTGCAACATCAAATTTGTCTTTTTGAACTAATCTTTTTTCTGCTCTTTCTTTTGCTCTTTTAGCTCTTTCTATATCTATATCTTCTGGAAACTCAGCTGAATTACAGCAAAACATTAATTCATTATTCTTTATATTAACTATTCCTTCAGATGTAAATAACTTTTCTTCTTCTCCATTTTCATTAATGATTTTAGTTACACATGCTTTTGTGCTAATTATACTTGGTGCATAGTTTGCTAAAAATTCTATTTTACCAAATTCAGTTTCTAAAAACACTTTTTCTACTTGTTTGTCTATTAAGGTTTTACTTAATGTTAAAATCTTAACTCTAAAGGTTTTGGCCATAATCCTCAACCCCTTATCCTAATTTTTTAGCTTTTTCTACAGCTTCTTCAATAGTACCTACAAATAAAAATGCTGATTCAGGTAAATCATCATAACGTCCTTCTAGTATTTCCTTAAATCCTTTTACTGTGTCTTTTACACTTACATATTTACCTTCAATTCCTATAAACTGCTCTGCTACTCTAAATGGTTGTGATAAAAATCTTTGAATTTTTCTTGCTCTATTAACTATAGCTTTATCTTCATCAGAAAGCTCATCTACACCTAATATTGCTATAATATCTTGAAGTTCTCTATATTTTTCAAGCATATTTTTTACAGCTGTTGCTACTTCATAATGTTCTTTTCCTACTACTCTTGGATCTAATATTCTTGAAGTTGATTCAAGTGGATCAACTGCAGGATAAATTCCAAGCTCAGATATACTTCTTGATAAAACAGTTGTTGCATCTAAGTGAGTAAATGTTGTTGCTGGTGCAGGGTCTGTAAGGTCATCTGCTGGAACATATACTGCTTGAACTGATGTTATAGAACCATTAGTTGTAGATGTAATTCTCTCTTGTAAAGCTCCCATTTCAGTGGCAAGTGTTGGTTGATATCCAACTGCTGATGGTATTCTTCCTAATAGTGCAGACACCTCTGAACCTGCTTGAGTAAATCTAAATATATTATCTATAAATAGAAGAACATCTTGCCCTCTATCTCTAAAATACTCTGCCATTGTAAGTCCTGTTAATGCAACTCTCATTCTTGCACCAGGTGGTTCATTCATTTGACCAAATACTAATGCTGTTTTTGCTAATACACCTGACTCTTTCATTTCATGATAAAGATCATTTCCTTCTCTTGATCTTTCTCCAACACCTGTAAATACAGATAATCCACCATGTTCCTTAGCTATATTATTAATTAATTCTTGGATTAATACAGTTTTACCAACTCCAGCTCCACCAAATAATCCTATCTTACCACCTTTTTGATATGGTGCTAATAAATCAATTACTTTTATTCCTGTTTCAAACATTTCAGGTTCAACTGATTGTTCTTTGAAACTTGGTGCTGGTCTATGAATTGGATATTTTTCAGTAGAATTAACTTCCCCTTCATTATCCATAGTATTTCCAAGAACATTGAATAATCTTCCTAAAACACATTCACCTACTGGAACTTGAATAGATTTTCCAGTATCAATAGCTTCCATTCCTCTTCTTAATCCTTCTGTTGCTTCCATTGCTATGGTTCTTACAATATCATCACCAATATGTTGTTCAACTTCTGCAACTAATATACCATCTCCTAAATTTATATGTATTGCATTATATAAATTTGGAAGAGAATCTGAATCAAATTTTATATCTACTACTGGTCCAATTACTTGAACTACCTTCCCAATTTTCCCAGGCATATAAAAATACCTCCTTACTATTTTTGAGCTGATGCTCCTCCAACAATTTCTGAAATTTCTTGTGTTATCATTGTTTGTCTTATTCTATTATATTTTAAGTTTAACTCTGCTAAAATATCATCAGCATTTGTTGTTGCTGAATCCATAGCCGTCATTCTTGCACTTTCTTCACTACATCTTGAACTTAACATTAAAAATCTTATCTTTCCTTTTAAATATATATCTAGAGCATCTTTCAAAACAACCTCTAAACTTGGTTCAACAAATTGTCCTTGAGCGTCTCCTTCTATCTTTTCAATTGGTAATATTTTTTCAACATTAACCTCTTGTTTTGCAGGAGTAATAAAATCTGTATACACAACATATACCTCAGAAACTTCACCTCTATTAAAAAGTTCTAAAGCTTTTTCATATATAACTTTTGCTTCTTTAACAGTTGGAATATGAGGTATATCAACATATTCTGCAACTGTATTGAATCCAGCTCTCTTTATATATGATATCCCCTTGCTTCCTACAGCTATAACTCTTGCCTTATCTTTTTCATTATCTACTAAATTACTAAGATATGTTACTACATTATTGTTATAACCACCGCACATTCCAGCGTCTGATGTAATAACTATATAAAGCTTTAGATCGCTGTTGTTACTATTAAAATAAGAAATAGAGTTTTCATTATCCTCTACCATACAAGCTAATGACCTTATTGTATCTTGTGCAATATTAAAATACTCATTACTAGAATTTAGCTCTTTTCTACATTTCCTAAGCTTAGAAGTGGCAACAAGTCCCATGGCCTTTGTTATTTTCTTGGTACTTTCTACTGATTTTATTCTTCTTTTAATTTCAACCAGTCCTGTTGCACCCATAGTTCCACCTCCTAAAGATAATTACTTTTATATTTAACCCTCTTGTAAGAATATCTTTTTAAAATCTACTATAGACTCTTGTAAGCCTTCTTTTATTTCATCTGTTAGTTCTTTCTCTTCTGCTATTTTCTTTAAAATATCTCTATGATAGGTTTCCATATAATCTAAAAATTCACTTTCAAATCTTCTTATATCATCTACTTTTATATCTGATAAGAAATCATTGACAAATGCAAATATTATTGCTACTTGATTCTCTACTGGCATAGGTTTATATTGATCTTGCTTTAATATTTCTATTAATCTTCTACCTTTATCAAGTCTTCTTTTTGAGTCTGCATCTAAATCAGATCCAAACTGAGTAAAAGAAGCAAGTTCTCTATATTGTGCAAGCTCTAATCTCAATGTACCAGATACCTTTTTCATTGCCTTTATTTGTGCATTACCACCAACTCTTGATACAGAAATACCTGCATTAACTGCTGGCCTTCTACCTGAATAGAATAATTCTGATTCAAGGAATATTTGACCATCTGTAATTGATATTACATTTGTTGGTATATATGCTGTTACATCTCCTGCTAATGTTTCTATTATAGGAAGTGCAGTTAGTGAACCTCCACCATATTCTGGCGCAAGCTTAGCTGCTCTTTCTAGTAATCTTGAATGGATGTAAAAAACATCTCCAGGATATGCTTCTCTTCCTGGTGGTCTTCTAAGAAGTAATGACATAGCTCTATAGGCAACTGCGTGCTTAGATAAATCATCATATACCACTAATACATCCTTTCCTTTATGCATGAAATATTCTCCCATACTACACCCTGAATATGGTGCTAAATATTGAAGTGGTGCAGAATCTGCAGCAGTTGAACTTACAACTATACTATAATCCATTGCTCCCATTTCAGCTAATGTATTAACTATATGAGCAACAGTAGATTGCTTTTGTCCTATGGCTACATAAATACATATAACATCCTTACCCTTTTGATTAAGTATTGTATCTATTGCTATAGCTGTCTTCCCTGTTTGTCTATCCCCTATTATAAGTTCTCTTTGTCCTCTTCCTATAGGTATCATTGTATCTATAGCTTTAATTCCTGTTTGCATTGGCTCATTAACAGAACTTCTTTCAATAATTGTTGGTGCAGCTACCTCAATAGGTCTAGTTTCAGTTGTATTTATAGGACCTTTTCCGTCAATAGGAACACCTAAAGAATTTACTACTCTTCCTATTAATTCTTCTCCCACAGGAACTTGAACTATCTTATTACTTCTCTTAACTATATCGCCTTCTCTTATCCCTTCCTCTGAACCAAGTAAAACACATCCAACATTATCTTGTTCAAGATTAAGGGCCATGCCGTATACATCATTAGGAAACTCTAATAATTCTCCTTCCATACAATCATCTAATCCATAAACCCTAGCTATTCCATCTCCAACTTGGATTATTGTACCAGAATCTACTGTCTTAAGTTGCTTTTCGTATTTTTCTATTTCTTTTTTTATAATAGAAGTTATTTCTTCTGGTTTTATATTCATGGACTCACCTCTATTCTTTTTTAAGCATCAAATCTTTCATTTCATCTAGCTTAGACTTTAATGTACCATCTATTACATCATTGCCTATTCTAACATAGACACCACCTAAGATACTTTTATCTATTTCAGTTTTCATTATAATATTCTTATTATATTTTTTTGATAACTTATCCTTTAATGCCTTTGCTTCCTCTTCTAATAAAGGAACTGCAGTCTTTACTAATGCTATTAAAGTATTATTTTTTTCAAGATGAATTTTCTCCATCTCTTTTAACTTCTCTCTTATGAATAGAATTCTATCTTTTTCTATAAGTATTAGTAAGAATGATAAGAATTCTTCATCTACTTTTCCCTTGAAAATACTTATAAAAGTTTGTTTTTTCTTTTTAGTGCTAATTTGAGGATGCTTTATTACCTCATAAAATTCCTTATTATTAAAGATTAGGTCACATACTTCTTTAAGATCACTTAAATATTCCTCAACTTTGCCCTTTCTTTCAGCAACTTCATATAAAGCAAGTGCATATCTTTTGTCTAAATACTCATACATATTTATCTACCTACCTTAGTAATAAAATCACTAATTAGCTCTCTTTGTTTACTTTCTTCAACTTTTTCTTCTAATGCTTTTGTTGATAGCTCAATAGCTAAGTTTACTGCTTGCTTCTTTAACTCATGTTGTGCCTTCTCTTTTTCTCTTTCAATCTCTAATCTTGCTCTATCCATAATAAGACTTGCTTCCCTGTTAGCCTCATTAATTATTTCACTATATACTTTGCTAGCTTTATTCTTTCTCTTTTCTATTATCTTCTTACCTTCTTCTCTAGAATTCTTTAGGATTCTTTCATTTTCAATTAAATATAGTCTAGCTTTTTGAGAATCCTCTTCTGCCTTTTCCAGTTGCTCTTCTATATAGGACTCTCTTTCCTCTATAATGTTTTTTATCTTATCCCAAAAGAAATGTTTTAATATTGCTATAAATATCGCAAAGTTTATAATTGTCGCAATTAATTCTGAGAAATTTACTTCCATATTACTCATATCCTCCCTTCGGAGTAATTTAATAATTCATTATTTAACAAATATTAACATAAGAGCTACTATTAAACCATAAATAGCTGTTGCTTCTGAAAGACCTGCTCCTAAAACTAATGCACTTTGAATTTTACCTGCTGCTTCTGGTTGTCTTGCAATTGATTCTGTTGCTTTTCCTGTTGCTATACCTATTCCGATACCTGCTCCTATTCCTGATAATACAGCAATTCCTGCTCCTATAACTGATAAATCCATTTTTACTCCTCCTTAAAATTAATGTTCATCTGCTATTATTTTAATATAAACTATTGTTAGCATTGTAAATACTAACATTTGAATTGTTCCATCAAATATATCAAAGTACGCATGTGCTACAATTGGTAAACCAATTTGAGCAAAAAAATTGATAGAACTTAATGCATCATAAATCATTCCTATAAGCAAAGTAGCTGCAAGCATATTGCCAAATAGTCGTAATGCTAATGATATAGGTAGTGTTATTCTTTCTAGTATATTCAAAGGTAACATCAATGGAGTTAACATTGGGAATTCACCTATTAAGCCCTTCGCATATCCACCAAAACCATTTCTTTTAATTGATGTTACATTTATAACAAAAAATGATGTTATACCTAGCCCTAAAGTAACACTTAAATTTTTTGTTGGCGGTTCAACTCCAATTAACCCCAACAAATTTAAAGTTAATAAATATACTACCAAAGCTCCTACATAAGGAATATAGTTAATAAATTCTTCGCCCATATTACTTTTAACTAGATTCTCAATATAGTTATATATAGACTCTAATACTATCTGTTTCTTATTAGGTACTCTATTTAGGTTCCTAGTTAAAAGATAAGCGGCTATTCCAATGACTAATATTACTACCCACTGAACCACAATATCTCTTGTTATATCTATTGTGAAGTTCCCCAAGTCAAAGGAATAAATAGGTATAACTTCTTCCAAAAGTATCACTTCCTTTCATTTTTAATAGTACAATAAATCATTACTACTTGATGTGTAATAATTCCTAAAATATAAGATATAACTGACAGAAAATTATTTATGAATGGGATTACACATAGAGCAACTATAATTACTCTTAATACTGAAGTTATTAATAGAAGAATTTTTTTTGAACATAACCAGAAAGTTATGGTTTTTAATCGTACTATAGAATTGATAAGAGCTATTAGCACACCAAAAAGATAAATTATTGCTACTTTTTTCGAGATAAAAAATCCAATGAATAAAAATATAAATAATCCCAATCTTATACTATATTTTGTGATTTTTAACCAAAGCTTATTCATATCTTTACTCATTACTATTTTCCTCTCTCCTTGACATTGATTATTATAGACCTGTCATAAACTTTAAGAAAACTTAATTTTGAGTCAAATATTCTTAAATTCTCTCAAATTATTAAATTATATTGTTATTATTGGCATTTTTCTTAGTAAAAGTCTATAGTTTTTACAAATACTGATAATATAAATAATTTTATCATTCAAAAATCATTTAATATAATTTTCTGATAAATGAATTTTTTATTTCTTAGCTGATAACATTTTCACAAATAACATATTTTTCCACCAATTATTTACCTATTTAATTTATAGAATCTAAATACTATTTTTTCTATTTAATAAAAAAACAATATTTTAATTACTTTTTTATAATTTACTCATAATTTTAAACTCATTGATAAATTCTTAACAAAGAATTTACTCTAAAAGGCTAAAGAAATAATTACTCATAAGGCCTTTAATAGTTGTATATAACTTATTTAGAGTATTTAATATCTCTTTTCATTATTTATATAACCTACTAATAAGATTAAAAATAAAGTTTCTCTAAATTATATCTCTGCAAGTTTTTCATTTTTTAATTCAAATTTTATTTATTTAAGAACTTAAATAATTCTCCAATTTAGATTTATAAAAAAGAGCTAATCTATAATTAGCTCTTCTTACTTATTATGTTAAACTCTTTCTACTATAAGGGCAGTACCCATTCCGCCACCTATACATAAAGTAGCTAGTCCCTTCTTAGCATCTCTCTTTTCCATTTCATAAAGTAATGTTGTAAGAATTCTAGCTCCTGAAGCTCCTACTGGATGTCCAAGTGCAATAGCTCCCCCATTAACATTAACTTTTTCCATATCAAAGTTAAGATCCTTAGCAACAGCTAAACTTTGAGCAGCAAATGCTTCGTTAGCTTCTATTAAATCTAGATCTTCTATAGTTAATCCAGCTGCTTCTAATGCTTTCTTAGTTGCATGGAATGGTCCATATCCCATTATGGCTGGATCTAATCCCTTAGAACCATAAGAAACTATCTTAGCTAATGGTTTAACGCCTAATTCTTTAGCCTTTTCAGCACTCATTATTACGAAAGCTGCAGCTCCGTCATTAATTCCAGAAGCATTACCAGCTGTTACAG
>JAFADP010000097.1 GCA_023424785.1 Bacillota bacterium | reverse complement strand
AAGGATTTTATCAAAAGTATTAAAGTTTAAGTTTATAAATTTATTTTTTATATAACTAGGACAAGTATCTAAAAAATAAGATAAGTTGTTCATTTCTATTCTCCTTATTAAGTAAATTAAATGAAGTACATTGATTATATCATATTAATTATTTTAAGAAAGTCATGATATAAAAATTAAGGACAAATGTCCAAAAGTAAATAAAAACTAATAAAAAGCTCCTCTAATATAGAGTTGAAATCTATATTAGAGGTATTTTATTATTTCATTATATATAAGCTTACAGAATAATCTTTAAATATAGGAAGTTTTGGTGGATTTAATGTAAAAAGAATATATAGTAGAATTATAATAATAAAAATATATAAAACAAATTTATAATTAAATCCATTTGAATATTTATAAAGATGTAGTCCTAATAATTGACCACAAATTATTGCTATTAGAAAGATTATTATATCAATAATTAGTGATTCTATTCCAAAAGCTTGAGTATAGAAATAAAAGATAAAAGGTATTAGTAAAATTGAGGTTATTAAAGAGGCTAAGGATGCAGTAAACCACTTATTTTTATTAATATTATATTTTTTACCTTTAGAAATATAGTAAATAATCCACCATAACATAATAGGAAGCATTACTAACTTAGTATGTTCAAAAACACTTTCATTTATAGCAGCAAACAATCCTACTACAAGGTTTTTGCCAAAAAATTCATACAAAAAATGAAAACATGTTCCTACTACAAAAAGAATTGGAATACTAATAATAATATCTTTTTCTTCATAAGAAAGTTTTTTATAGTTCATATAAATTCCTAAAAAATTACTAACAATTATATATATTAAATATGAGAAAGATATATTAATGATTTTATGGAATAGATTAAAATTGAAATATAATTTAATTGATTGTTATTAAAAGTGTGTATTATAATAAGAAATATACTTTATTTGGAAAATGTTAAATTAGTTTAAAAGAAATATACTAGTTTATTAATAGAGCCATATTAAGTTTAATAATGGCTCTATTTCTATATATAAATAAAAAGGGGTATTTTATGGAGAGGAATAAATTATTAGAGTATTTTAATTATGTATTAAAGTCACATAATATTGTATTAACAGAAGATGCAATTAAGTATATAAATGGTGAAGAAGATGAGTTGAGTAATGGGGCTACGGTAAGTAAAATTCGAAGTAGTATACCTTTTCCTGATGATATTGTAAAAGAACTAAAAGGAGAAAATAGTGAAATTGCAAAACGTATTCTTAGGGTAATATTTAATATATCAGGTAAAAAAATATTAAGTGGATATAATATATGTGAAGATGTTGAGGTATGTGGAGAAATTGGTATAGATTTTAATACTATAATTCAATATGCTTTTTTAGATAGAAAAAGATTTACCAATGGTGAAGCTTTTGAAATCATAGAAATTATGTATAAGTATTACAAGGAAGAATTGATAAAATATACTGAAGATCTAATTACCTATGATATAAAGGATTTATTAACTAGAAAGTATATAGAATTATATCCATTACTAATATGTGGACAAGTTATATATTTTAATGATAAAGAAAATTATAAGGAGTATTTATTTAAATGTGTTGAATGTTTAAAAAGAATGGATTTAACTCAAGAGGTGGCAATACTTTTAAATAAAGTATATAAAGAGAATACTGAGATTTTAGAATTAGTTAAAAATAAAATATTAGAAGAACCTAATTATGGGAAGAAAATGTTCTTTATTATGCATCATGAGAATTTTCTTCAATTTTTAAAGGAGAATAATATGCCGTTATATCCTTACTATGGAGTAATAGGTTGTAGGTATTGTTTTAATAGTTATAAAAAAGGTGAAATATTTAACAAAATTTATCATGAAGATAAAGAAACAATATTTAATGCATATCAATATTTATTAAATATTGATAATGAAGGGGCATATGCACTTAGACCACTTGCTTTAATGCTTAATGATGGTTATGCTCTAGATGAATGTGAAAAACAAAAACTAAATATTCTTAAATATTCTGAAGAATTATTAGATAAAAGAATTTCAAGAGTTAACCCTTATGAAGTTGTTTTAAGAGATAATAAAAGTGCACAACGTAACGTTAAGAAAACTATTAATTCATATGGAATATCTTATTCTGCATGGGTAGAGTTAATTAAGGTTTTTATAGTATATTATGATTTTGATGAAACTGTTAAAAAGTTTATAGATTTTATTATTAGTATAGTACAAGAAGAAAAGGGTTCTAGAAATTTGTGGCATTTACTTTCTTATTTTGTTTTTCAAAGAAAAGAATGGCTTAATAAAGATATTAAAGAAAGTATACAATATTTAATAGAAAAAGGCTTTACGCTAAATGATATATTTTTAACTTCATGTATGGAATATAGCAGATATTATAATGAGGAGATTTTTACCAAAGAAGTCATTTCAGAACTTTGTATAGGACATGAAAAAGAAGCTATTGAATTTTTAGATGATAGTAGAGTTAAGAATGATATAGATATAACAATAGAATGGATTGAACAATTATATTATTATAATAAAATCAAGGATTATAATCCAGTAATTAAATTATTGAATTCTAAGTCTAAAAAAATAAGAAATATATGTGAAGAAATAATTTTAAGTAATGAAGAATATACAAGAAAGCCTTTAGAAGATGCTATGATAAAGTTTAAGGGAGAGCAGCTTAAACTTGCCAAAAGAGTAATAAAGCAATGGGATAATGAACATAAGTATGGAAATGGATTTGAGTTTACATCAAATAACATGGTTATAGATTTTGTTAATGATAACTATGATGAGGATATTGCTAATTTAGTTAAGTGGATAGATGATAGGTTAATATCAAATGTTAGATTTAAATCAAGTAATGAGTTTGTACCACCTAAAGTATTAAGATATATATTTATGGAATATATGGCATTGTCAGAGCCTTATAAAATTCAAGTATGTCATAAAATAATTGAGTTTATTAATAAAAATGATTTTGAAGAAGTTTTAGAAAATGTTTATTCAATATGGCTTGAAAATGGTGCAGATACAAAACTTAAAAATATAACTATTCCATACGCTATTTACGGAAATGATAATCAAATATTAAAGTTAAGAAAGCAAATAGAAAATTGGGCAATGTGTTCGCGTGGAGCTTTAGGTGCTTATGTTGTAAATTCTATAGCACTAAATGGAGGAAAGGTTGCACTTTTAATTATAGATGAAATATCTAGAAAGTTTCCTAATGCTATGGTAAAAAAAGCAGCTTCAAAGGCATTTTCATATGCAGCAAAAGCACTTAATATTCCACAGGATGAACTTTCAGATAAAATTATTCCAAACCTTGGTTTTAATAAACAAGGAGAAAAAGTACTAGATTATGGAGAAAGAAAGTTTAAAGTTAGTTTAATGAATGATTTTACTCTTTCTATATTTGATGAAAGCAAAAACAAAATTATAAAATCCCTTCCAAAGCCAAATGAAAGTGATAATATTGAAATGGCAGAAGATGCAAGAAAAGAGTTTTCTCAAATTAAGAAGCAAATAAAAACTATTATTCAAACTCAAAAATTCCGTTTAGAGAAGGCTATAATGAATGGTAGACCATGGGGAGAGGAAAGCTTTAAGGAGCTTTTTGTAGAAAATCCTATTATGCATATTTTTGCAATTGGACTTATTTGGGGAGTTTATGAAAATGGAGTTCTTAAAAAAGCTTTTCGTTATATGGAAGATGGGACATTTAATACAGTAGATGAAGAAGAGTATATTCTTCCTAAAGGAGCAAAAATATCATTAGTTCATCCTATTGATTTAAGCGAAGAAGAATTAGAAGCATGGAAAAATCAATTGGAAGATTATGAAATAGTACAACCAGTTCCACAATTAGAACAAGATATATTAATTATTAAAGATGAAGAAATAGAAAATAAAAGGGTTATTAAGTTTAATAAAAGAAAAATAACAGTAGGAAATTTACTATCAATTGCAAAAAAATATAATATGATAAGAGGAGAAATATATGATGGTGGGTCATATGAAAGTTATTATATTTTTGATGACTATTTAAATATTGATGTTAAAATTGATTTTGAGGACATGTATGTTGGAATAAATGAATTTGATGAAGAAATTAATTTGGGAGAAATTCTTTTTTATAAGTGTGATGCAAATGAGGAAGACATAACTGATGAGATAAAAGAAATAAGAATATTAGATCCTAAAAAAGTATGTAAAAGATTTGTTAGTAGTATTTTAAGTTTAATTAATAATGAAATAATTTCAAATTAGTAGAATTTTTAATTAATATATTGTATTTTATGGTACAGGATTTATAATAAAGAAGTTGCATATTAAGTAAAAGTATTATAGGAGAAGATAATGAATTTTATAGCTATAGATTTTGAGACCGCAAATGAAAAAAGAAATAGTCCTTGTTCCATAGGTATTGTTGTAGTAAAAAATGGAGAAGTAGTAGAGAAAGTACATCATTTAATAAGACCTAAAGAAATGAGGTTTATGCCAATTAATATTGGTATTCATGGTATAAGACCTAAAATGGTAGAAAATGAATTAGAGTTTGATAAAGTTTGGGATAAAATTAAACATTATTTTAATGATAATTTAGTAATAGCTCATAATGCTTCATTTGATATATCTGTATTAAGGAAAACATTAGAACTATATGAAATAGAAAGTCCTAATTTTAATTATATTTGTACAATGAAGCTTTCAAGAAATTTTTATAAGAGTCTTGAAAATGCAAAATTAAATACTGTTAATAGATTTCTAGGATATGAATTTAAACACCATGATGCTTTAGCAGATGCACTTGCATGTAGTAATATATTACTTAATATAAGTGAAGAATTAAATACAAAAAATATTGAGGAAATATCTAAAGATTTAGGTGTAACTATAGGTAATGTTACTAAAGACGGGTATACTCCAAGTTCTACTAAAGGAAGAGTGTTAAAGTTATCTAATAAAATTGATTGTAGATACAATAAAGTAGAAAATTATAGATTTGATGCATTTAAAGATGAAGTTGTTGTTTTTACAGGAGGACTTTCTTCAATGAGTAGAGAAGAAGCTATAATGTTAGTTACAAGACTTAGTGGAACTATAGGAAGTTCAGTAACAAAGAAAACTACTATTTTAGTTACAAATGTGGAAAATATTCATGAATTAAGTACTTTTGAAATGAGTACTAAACTTAGAAAAGCAGTAAGTTTAAATAATAAAGGACAAAATATAGTATTTTTAAATGAAGAAGAATTTTTAAGAAAGTGTATGTACTTAGATTAGGTTTAGAGAAAATAGATTTGTCTTTATACAAATCTATTTTCTCTTTACATTCTCTTTAATTAATTTCATAAAATCATTAGGATTTACTATGCTTACTTTAGGATTTTTACTTAATTTATTTACTACATCATAAACATTATCCATAGTATTACTCCAAACATGTACATAAACAAAAGTATAGGATTTAGGATCATTTATTTTAGTGTAACCTAAAAGAACTCTATTATTTATATTAGAAATAAGTTCGTTTTCATCTTCTAATCCACCCCAAAGTAAATCACGACAAGAAACAACTGGTTTATTATTTGACCATATTATTTTCCCTTCATAACTATTATTTTTATCATAATTAAGATAAAGGAGTCCATCTATATTAGAGTTACTTGTATACTTATCCCATAGATCTTTTTTATAAAAAGCTTCATCATCAAGAATTAATACATAGTGTTGATCAACTTTTTTCATACATTCATTTAATATTTTAGTATAGTTACTTAACTTTTCAGATGGAAATTTACTTGGATACATATAACCATTACCAGAAGGTGCAACTACAAAGGCATCACTATAGTTTGAAGAACTTGCATTTTCATAATATTCATTAAAAACTGTAGGTGCTAAGTAGTATAGTGAAGGACTTAAAGACCATCCTAAATTAAATTTTCCTCTATAAGGAGAACCAAACCAGTTTTTATTAGTATAATTACTTCCAAGTAACCACTGTTGATTATCTCCATCAGACATAATAAAGGTTACGTAATGAAATCCATCTTCATTTTTAATATCTTTTGTAACTTTTTGAGTTTGAGGATTTGAAGGAAAGGAGCTTAATACTGAAAGATTATAACTCCAATCAGCAGCAATCATATTTACACCATATTTTGAAGCTAGTGATACATTATCATGCTCATCAGGTCCCCATCCTAAAATACGTCCATTATCATCCATTGAACTATATATTTTTTCTCTTAAATCAGAATCTTTTACATTATCTTCATAGAAAATTAGAGATTTAGATAGTATTGCATAGTCTCTTAAAGGAGTAAATTTATCTGGAGGTAAGTCAATTACTGTTGAATGATTTAATCCTGAATTCCAAAGAGTATTATATGCCCAGTATTTATCGTATTCTCTACAATCTTGAATTAGCTTAGTAATTCCATGATTATTTAATATATGTTCTATGGATTCATCAATAGCAATAGAGCCATTTAATGAAGCAAATGTACATGCATTATTAATTGAAGGAGGTTTTACACTACTATATAATACATATCCATTAATATATGATTTAAATTTATCTAGTAGTTTCCATGGATCATTAACTATTTTATAGTTAATTTTAGATTTATCTTTTAAATTTTCTAGCCATATTTTATAGTCAGGTTCGCTTGAAGTAAGAATATAAATTTGAGTATCACTTTTATTAGCTATAAGTCCTTGAAGAGTTGCAATCATAGTTTTTTCTGCATTAGTCATGTTACTTTCATCAATTACGTAAAGATTTTTAGGTGTTTTAGAATTTTTAATATAGCTATCTTGAATTTCATTATTTGAGCTATTAAAAACCGTAGATGTTTCATCTAAATTTAAAGAACATATACCTAAGTCATCATTCTTACATTTTTTATAAAAATCTTTTAAAAATTTATATCTTTCACCTATAAAAAAGTCTACTGAATTTCTTACCTTTATATTAGATAGTAATACTTGTCTTGCAATAATATCATTTAGCTTTACCTCCTTGCAATTTTTAACAATATCATACATTATCATAAAGGTAGTAGTTCTACCTATTCCAGCCTTACAGTGAAAATGCAACCAAGTATTTTCAGGTTGATTATTAACAAAATCAATAAAATATTTAACC
>JAFADP010000087.1 GCA_023424785.1 Bacillota bacterium | reverse complement strand
TTGTCATTTGAGGAACTTCTCCTCCCATACTCTCTAAAAGCAATACTTTATCTTTAAAATCTGGCATATATGGTGTTCCTGCAAGCTTTAAAAAGCATCTTATATTTCCACCTATAACTGTTCCTCTCAAACTATTTCCTTGTATAAATTTATAATCTATATTGTATAGGTCATCCTTATTATTAAGAACTGTATTTGTAAAATTTTTAATTTGATCTTCTCTATTATCATAAATTAAATTTCTTATTTGATATAAGTATGAAATATTCTTAGTTCTAGTGTATATAGCATTGATTATGGTTGTTAAGTCACTATAACCAAAGAAAGGTTTAGGATTACTTTTTATAACATCATAATCTAAGTATTCTAATAATTCGTTTGCAATATCTCCACCAGAAATATCAAATATGGCTTTAATTTCTTTGTCTTTATAAAAATCCATAAGAGCATCTGCTCTCTCTTTTCCATCACCACTAAAAACAGAATATTTTTCATAAATATAATTACTCATAATAGGATTAACACCTATTAATTTTAAAGTATTTAATAAATTAAATATTTTTTCTTTATTGCATATCAATTGAGCATTAGAACATGCTACTATTCCTACTTTATCATTTTTATTAAGCATTACTCTTCTCCTTCTATCTTATCTTTATAATATTAAATATAATATTAAAAAAGTGTTGCAAATACTTATGCAACACCCTTTATTATACTAGAATATGTAAAACTTCTTATAATATACTTATTCTATTAAACTACTGACTTAATATCCATTCCTTTAACTCATCTATATCTTCTTTAGATACATCATTATTTGAATGTAATGTAGAAATTAAAGAACTTAATGATTTCCCAAAAATGTTCTTAAAGAAATAACTAGACTCTAATTTAAGATAATCTTCTTCATTTACTAAAGATGTGTAATATGTAAGTCTTCTTGTTTTATCAGCTTCTAAAAATCCCTTCTCCACTAATCTTGAAAGTAAAGTTAAAGTAGTTGTTCTCTTCCATCCCTTAATCTCTTCAAGCTTACTTGTTACAAGCTTTGAAGAAACAGGCTCTTCATTTTGCCATATAACCTTCATGACATCTAATTCTGATTGTGGTATCTTATTTATCACAAAAATCCCTCCCAGTCCCCAATAAAAATCTTTATAAATTTTTTAGGATAAATATTTTTATACAATCGTAAAATTTTATACATTATATATATAAAAATACCATATTGTGAGTAGATTGTAAATGATTATAAACTATTTTTTTACATTTTTTTTATTATTTTTTCACTTTCTTTCGCAATAACCCATTCTTCATTTGTTGGTATTACGAAAATCTTAATTTTAGAATTATTATCTGATATTTCTGCAAATTTTCCTCTAACATTATTCTTTTCCTTATCTATTGATATTCCTAAATAATCCATATTACTTAAAATAGCTTCTCTTGTTTCTGAACCATTTTCTCCTATACCTGCTGTAAATACTATTGCATCCACACCATTTAATTCAGCTATATATGCTCCTATCTGCTTCTTTATTTTAGAGTGAAACATATCTAAAGCTAATTTAGCATTTTCATTTTTATTTGCAGCTGCAGCTTCTATATCTCTAAAATCAGAACTTACTTCAGAAATACCTAAGACACCAGATTTTTTATTTAATATATTATCTACTTCATCACAACTTAAATTCAAATTCTTCATTAAAAAAAGTGGAATTGATGGATCTATACTTCCACATCTCGTTCCCATTATTAACCCATCTAATGGTGTAAATCCCATAGTTGTATCAAAAGATTTTCCATTCTTTATAGCACATAAAGATGATCCGTTACCTAAATGACAAGAAATAATTTTAAGATTCTTTAAGTCTTTCCCTAAAACTTTACTTGTTTCTTCTGATATATATTGATGAGATAATCCATGAAATCCGTATCTTCTAATACCATTATTTTTATATAATTCATAGGGGATTCCATATAAAAATTCTTCTTTGTTCATAGTTTGATGGAATGCTGTATCAAATAAAGCTGTCATAGGAACTCCTGGCATTAATTCTTCACATACTTCTATTCCTAATAAATTTGATGGATTATGCAGTGGTGCTAACGTATACATTTCTCTTATAGATTTTTTAACATCACTATCTACTAATACAGCCTTTGAATATTTTTCTCCTCCATGAACAACTCTGTGTCCAACTGCACTAATTTCATCTAAAGATTTTATTACTCCAATTTCTTTATTAACTAAAATCTTTAAAACTTCTTCTAATGCTACCTTATGATTTTTAAAACTTGTTTGAATCTTATATTTATCTTTTCCACTTGATTTATGAGTTAAAATAGAATTTTCTAATCCTATTCTTTCTACTACACCTTCACATAATAATTCTTGGTTTTCCATATTATAAAGCTTATACTTTAAAGAAGAACTACCGCAATTTACAACTAAAATTTTCATTTTTAATACCTCCGTAATTAAATAACCTTTTAAGTTATTTGCCTACTGTTACCTAAGAAAATCATGCTAAATTTAACTTTAGGATGCAGACTAATAAAAGATAATAATATCTTAAATTAACCTGCATCCATAATATTAAACTTATACAAATTTTAATAAAGGTTTAACTTCACTATTACTTAATAGTAGACATAACTATTTAGATTATTGCCCAAAAATGAAAATTTATTCCTCTTATAAGCATGCAATAGAAAATACTGTTTGCTCTTCTAATGCCAATAAAATATTTATTTCATCATTTATATTTATATCTATTAAATCTGCTTTTACTTCTTCTGCATATTTATTTATAACTACACTTAATGAAAGTATTAATCTAAACTCTTTTGAAACAAAGAATTTATACCCCTTAGTTTTCTTTAATGCTAAATATACATCTTTAATTTCTGTTATAAATATTTTTTCATCTTCAATAAGAAGAGTAGCTAAACCTAATAAAGGTAAGATCTTTGTTGGCGCAACAGAAAAAACCTTTTTTACTTCTTTAGCTATATTAACAGCCATTTCTGTTCTTCTTTCTAAATTATCATTATCTAGTAACAAAGATAAAATAAAGCTATCATTATTACTCTCCCAATTAAAATTTAAATCTTTTAATTTTTCCCTTACTTTAAAAACTTCTTTTTTAATTTCATATATTTCTTTATTAGTTGTAGCTAAATTAGCACAACTTAAGTAATCACTACTATTTAATGAATCTTTAATTTTGATAAGCTTAAGAACCCTTCTATTAAGCTCCTCTCCCTTAAACCTCTTAGATAATATGAATGCTGCAAAAATTGTCTTATTTGTGTTATTAAACCCTTTTGATATTAAAAAGCTATATAAACTAAGAGTATTATCGTATACTTCACTATAGTCTTCTCTATTATCAAGCATAATTGAAAATATTTTTTCAAAATTTTCTTTTATTCCACAATTAAGTTTTTTGCTCTTTATATATTGTCTTATTTCTTTAATTTTATCAATATTTAAGTACCTATCTGTAAGACCATATAGCAAAGCTTCAAAATGATTTAATAAGTCTCCATCTGTCTTTAACTCTTTTTTTATCTCTTTATAATTTTCAGAAAGTAAGTCTACCTTACTCCTCAGCTCTATATCCAAAAAAATCTCATCTTCCTTTTTAAAATTTTTATTTATTATATATTATCATAATTTAATAAAAATATGAATAATAAAATTATTTTATAATAAACTAAATAGGTGTAAAAAAAGATTAATTCTTAATTTACACCTATAAATTATAACTTACCAAAACTTCTAAATCTGTTATATCTTTCCTCTAGTAATTTATCAGTTTCCTTAGTAATTAAACTATTTAATTCTTCTATAAGGTTCTTCTTTAAAAATATAGCCATTCTTAATGGATTTCTATGAGCTCCACCATAAGGTTCTTTTATTATTTTATCAATTATTCCAAATTCCTTTAAATCTTTCGCTGTTATTTTCATAACTTGTGCTGCTTCTTTAGCTCTACTTCCATCTTTCCACAAAATTGAAGCAAAGCCTTCTGGTGATAAAATAGAATAAATAGAATGCTCTAACATTAATACCTTATCAGCTACAGCTAATGCTAACGCACCTCCACTTCCACCTTCCCCCATAAGAACAGAAATAATAGGTGTCTTTAACTTGCTCATTTCAAATAAATTTTTAGCAATGGCTTCACCTTGACCTCTTTCTTCTGCTTCTACTCCACAAAAAGCTCCTGGAGTATCTATAAAGCATATTACAGGTCTGTTAAACTTCTCCGCTTGCTTCATTAATCTTAATGCTTTTCTATATCCTTCTGGCTTTGGCATACCAAAGTTTCTTTCTATATTTTCTTTTGTATTGCTTCCTTTAGTTATAGAAATTACTGTAACAGCTTTATCCCCTAAAAAACCTATTCCTCCGATAATTGCAGCATCATCACCAAAATACCTATCTCCATGAAATTCAATAAAATGTTTAAAAATATTATCAATATAAAATTTACCTGTTGGTCTATCTTTATGCCTTGCAGTAAGAACTTGATCCCACTCAGACATTGATCTTATTATTTCTCTACTCATTTTTATTCACCTCATGAATGCTAAGTATTCTATAAAGCTTATGTCTTAAATCTCTTCTGTCAACAATAGCATCTATAAAACCCTTCTTTAAAAGAAATTCTGCTTTTTGAAAATCATCTGGTAAGGTTTCTTTAATAGTATCTTCAATTACTCTTCTTCCTGCAAATCCTATTAATGCATTAGGCTCACTTAGTATTATATCTCCCTCCATGGCAAAACTTGCAGTTACACCACCTGTAGTTGGATCTGTTAGTACTGTAATATATAAAAGACCTGCCTCATCAAACTTTGCAAGAGCAGCACTAATTTTAGCCATCTGCATAAGAGAAAAAATTCCTTCCTGCATTCTAGCTCCACCTGATGTTGTAAATATGATTAAAGGTAATCTATTTTCAATAGCTAATTCTATTAAATTAGTTATTCTCTCACCTACTACAGTACCCATACTTCCCATCATGAAAAAACTATCCATAATAGCAGCTGCAACTCTTATTCCATTTATTTTGCCAAAACCAGTAATTACAGCTTCACTACTTCCAGAAGTACTTTTATTTTTTTTAATTTTCTCTTCATATCCTTCAAAATTTAAAGGATTGGTTTCTTTTATATCCTCTCCAACTTTTACAAAAGAATTAGGATCAAAAGTTAAATTTATTCTAGTACTTGCATTAATTCTTAAATGATTATTACAATTTGAACATACATAGTAGTTATTTGCTAAATCTTCATTATAAATAATGCTTCCACACTTGCTACATTTTACCCACATTCCTGATGGTATATTAGGTTTTTCTTCTTTGTTTTCAATATTTACTGACTTAACTGTTCCATAACTTTTCTTTTTAAACAATCCATTAAACATTCTTCTTCACCATAACTTCATTTAAGAAAGATGTATCATAGTCTCCTTTAATTACTTTATCCATTTCTAATAATGAGTATTGAAATGCTACATTCGTAGTAACTCCAACAACTCCAAATTCACCTAAGGCTCTTTTCATTATTGTCATAGCCTCTTCTCTAGAATCTCCATAAGTAATTAATTTTGCCATCATAGAATCATAACAATGTGGTATTTTATATCCACAATAAATAGCTGAATCTAATCTTACTCCTCTTCCTCCAGGTAAATATAATTCTTCTATAGTTCCTGGGCAAGGTCTAAAATCTTTTTCTGGATCTTCAGCATTTATTCTACATTCTATAGCATGCCCTTTTATTTTTACATCTTCTTGAGTAATTTGTAGTGGTAATCCACTTGCAATTTTTAATTGTTCTTTAACTATATCTATTCCTGTAATCATTTCTGTAATAGGATGTTCTACTTGTATTCTTGTATTCATCTCCATAAAGTAGAAATTATGATCTTTATCTACTAAGAACTCTATAGTTCCTGCATTTTCATAATTTACAGCTTTAGCAGCTCTTTTAGCTACTTCACCCATTTTTTCTCTAATTTCTGCAGTTAAAAATGTAGAAGGTGCTTCTTCTAAAACTTTTTGATTTTTTCTTTGAAGAGAACACTCTCTTTCTCCTAAATGAATAACATTTCCAAAGGAATCTGCTAATATTTGAAATTCAATATGCTTTGGCTTTTCAACAAACTTTTCTATATATAAAGTATCATCACCAAAACAAGCCTTAGCTTCTGCTTTTGCAGTGTTATAACCTTTTATAAATTCATCATCATTATAGGCTATTCTTATACCTTTTCCACCGCCACCTGCTGATGCTTTAATCATTACAGGATATCCTATATCTTTTGCTATACTAAGAGCATGTTCTTCCCCTTCTATAACTCCCTCATAACCTGGAACAACAGGTACATTAGCACTTTTCATTACTTCTCTTGCTTTAGCTTTATTCCCCATAAGTTCAATTGCAGTATAATCAGGACCTATAAATTTTATATTACACTCTTTGCACATCTTTGCAAACTTAGCATTTTCAGATAAAAATCCAAATCCCGGGTGAATAGCGTCAGCACCAGTTAAAACACATGCACTTAATATATTGGTTATATTTAAATAACTGTCTTTTGATGGAGCTGGTCCTATACATACAGCTTCATCTGCAAGTTGAGTATGAAGAGCATATTTATCTATTTCTGAATATACAGCAACAGTTAAAATTCCAAGCTCACGACATGCTCTAATAATTCTAACAGCTATTTCTCCTCTATTAGCAATAAGAACTTTTTTAAACATAATAATCACCTATCCTATAGCAAACATTATTTCAGCTTCACAAGCTTTTTTCCCATCAACAGTTGCTACTGCCTTTCCTATTCCTATAGGACCCTTTAATTTTATTATTTCACATTCTAACTCAAGCTTATCACCTGGAACTACTTGTTTTCTCCACTTAACCTTATCTGCACCTGCAAATAATGGATTTTTCCCTTTAAATTGTTCCATGCTTAAAACTGCAACTGCACCTACTTGTGCTAATGCTTCTAGCACTAGCACACCTGGCATAACAGGATATTCTGGAAAATGTCCTTGGAAAAATGGTTCATTTATTGTAACATTCTTATATCCCTTAACTCTTTTACCTTCTTCTATTTCAGTTATTTTATCTACTAACAAAAATGGATATCTATGAGGTAATATTTCTTTGATTTGTTTTATATCCATCATAGTTAATTAGTCCTCCTTTATCTTAAATAGTGGCTGACCATATTCAACCATTTCACCGTCTTTTATTAAAACTTCTTTTATTGTTCCATTTACTTCACTTTCAATTTCATTCATAAGTTTCATAGCTTCTACAATACATAAAACTGAATTGCTACTTACATGGTCTCCTACTTTAACAAAAGCTTCTTTATCAGGTGATGGAGAACTATAGAATGTTCCAACCATTGGTGACTTTACTATATATAAGTTACTTTCATCTTCTACTGTTACTGATTTATTTTCTTCAACTGATGTAGTAGCTGTAGCAGATGCAGTGGCTGTAGTAGAAACTCCCTCATTTTGTTTGTTTAATTCCACTTCACTTTCCACTTTTTCTACAACATTCTTATAAGGTGCTTCACTTAAATCTCTAGTTAAAGATTTATCCATTTTTATATGACCATCAGATGTTTTAAATTCAAAATAAGCTATGTTAGATGAATCAATACTTTCTATTAATTCTTTAACACCATTAAAATCCATAAATATCTCTCCTTATTAATCCCACTTCTTAAATACTAAAGCAGCATTATGTCCTCCAAATCCAAGTGAATTTGATAATACATATTTTAAGTCTGCTTTTCTACCAACTTGTGGTACATAATCTAAATCTAAACCTTCATCTGGATTCTCAAGTCCTACAGTTGGAGGAATAAATCCTTCTTGTAAAGCCTTAACACAAGCTACAGCTTCTATTGCCCCAGCTCCCCCTAAAAGATGTCCAGTCATAGATTTAGTTGAAGATACTGGTATTTTATATGCAGCTTCTCCAAATGCTCTTTTTATAGCTAATGTTTCATATTTATCATTTAATCCAGTAGATGTTCCATGAGCATTAATATAAGATATTTCTTCCTTACTTATTCCTGCTTCCTCTACTGCAAGTTTCATTGCTTCAGATGGACCTTCCCCTTCTGGATCTGGTGAAGTTATATGATATGCATCACAAGTAGAACCATAACCTACTACTTCAGCTAATATATTAGCTCCTCTTTCTTGAGCACTTTCTAATGATTCCATTACAAGAATTGCTCCACCTTCTCCTATAACAAATCCATTTCTATCTTTATCAAATGGAATTGATGCTCTTTCTGGATTATCTGTAGGATTTAATGCTTTCATTCCTGCAAATCCTCCAATTCCCATTCTACAAATTGGAGCTTCTGAACTACCTGCAAGTAATATATCTGCATAACCATGCTTTATAGCTCTATAAGCTTCTCCTATAGAATGATTTCCACTTGCACAAGCTGTTACAGTTGAAATACAAGGACCTTTTGCACCGTATTTAATTGCAATGTTTCCAGCACTTAAATTAATAATAGACATTGGTACAAAGAAAGGAGATACTTTTCTTGAAGGTTTCTCTGCAATTTTATATACATCATTTTGTATAGTAATAAGCCCTCCAATACCTGCTCCTACATATACTCCAAATCTTTTTTTATTTATGGAATCTAAATCTAATTTTGCATCTTTTACAGCTTCCTCTGCTGCTACCATAGCAAATTGAGCATATCTATCTAATCTTCTTGCTTCTTTTTTATCGATAATACCTTCTGTACTAAAATCTTTTACTTCAGCGCCTACTTTAACTTCAAAATCTGTAGTATCTACATTTTTTATAACATCAATTCCACAGACACCATTTTTTAGATTATCCCAATAAGTATTAACATCATTACCTAAAGGAGTTACAGCACCCATTCCAGTTATTACAACTCTTCTTTCCATATATTCCTCCTACATTACCATTCCACCATCAACTTGAATAACTTGACCTGTTATATAATCAGCACCCTCACTTGCTAAAAATGCTACAACATTTGCAACATCTTCTGGCTTTCCAAGTCTCTTTAATGGAATACCTTTTTTAGTTTCCTCTTTAAATTTATCTCCTAACACTTCTGTCATATCTGTTTCTATAAATCCTGGTGCAACAGCATTAACAGTTATTCCTCTAGCACCAATTTCCTTAGCTAAAGACTTTGTCATACCAATAACTCCTGCTTTAGAAGCTGCATAGTTTACTTGACCAGCATTTCCTACTAATCCAACTACAGAAGATAAATTAATTATTTTACCTTCTTTTTGTTTAATCATTATTGGAGTTATAGTCTTTAAACAATTAAATACTCCTTTTAAATTAACATCAATAACAGAATTAAAGTCTTCTTCTTTCATTCTTAAAATTAATGTATCTTTAGTTATTCCTGCATTATTTACCATTATATCTATTTTACCAAATTTCTCTTTTGCAGTGTTAACTAAATTTTCTACATCAGAAATATTACTAATATCTCCTTTAACTCTTATAACATCTACTCCAAGTTCTTTTATTTGTTTCTCAACCTCTATAGCCATATCTTCACTACTTCTATAATTTAAAACAATATTTGCTCCTAGTGATGCTAACTTTAAAGCTATTGCTCTTCCTATTCCTTTAGCTGCTCCTGTAACTATTGCACATTTTCCTTGTAGCATAAGGTAACCTCCTAATTAATTTCTTTTAACTTCTCAATTGTTGTCTTTAAAGATTCCATATCCTCTACATTTAATAATGTAGCTTTTCTATCTATTTTCTTAACAAATCCTCTTAATGCCTTTCCAGGACCTATTTCTATAAATGTTGTTACACCTTTATCTATCATGTCTCTAATTGATTTTTCAAAATATACTGAACTTCTTATATGATTTTTTAATAACATTTTTATATCATCGTCTTCTTCATATGGAAGTCCTTTTACATTTGAATATACAACTTTATCTAATTTATTTATATTAACCTTTTTTATAGTTTCATAAAAAGTATTACTTGCTTCTTCTAATAATGAGCTATGGAATGGTCCACTTACATTTAGAGGAACACCACGTCCTCCTAATTCACTAGCAATTTCTATAGCCTTATCTATGGCTTCATTATCTCCTGCTATTACAACTTGACCTGGACAATTAAAATTAGCCCCTTCACAAATACCATACTCACTAGCTCTTTTTAATAATTCTTCAAACTTTTCATCACTTAGTCTCATAATTGCAGCCATTTTTCCAAGTCCTTTTGGAAGAGCTGATCCCATTATTCTTCCTCTCTCTTTTATAAGTAATAAACCTTCTTCAAGAGATAATGCGCCTCCATATATTAAGCTTCCATACTCTCCAAGTGAAAGACCTGCTGTATAATCTGCTTTTATACCTTCTTTTTCTAATGCTTTTAAAGCTGCAAGTGATGCAAGTAGAATAGCAGGTTGTGCATTTTCTGTAGCTGTTAAAGCTTCCTCAGGACCATTAAATAATAATTCCTTTATTGGCATATCTAATATTTCTTCACCTTTATCAAGTAATTCCTTACATTCTATAATATTGTCATATAATTCCTTTCCCATACCTACGTATTGAGCTCCTTGTCCTGGGAATAAAAATGCTATCTTACTACTATCCATTGTATCCTCCTAAATTATTAAATACCCCTTTTGCTTCTCCAATTATCTCTTCTATTATTTCACAACAGCTTTGCTCTTTATTTATTAACCCTGAGATTTGTCCTGCCATTACAGATCCAAAATCTACATCTCCATCTTTAACAGCTTTTCTTAAACCACCTTCGCCAAGTTTTTCAATTTCTTCAATTGGTGCTCCTTGACTTTCAAGCTTTTTAAATTCTCTTGCTAATTTATTTTTTATTACTCTAACAGGATGACCTGTACTTCTACCTGTAACTTCTGTATCTATATCTTTAGCTTTTATTACTTTATTCTTATAATTTTCATGTACTGTACACTCTTTTGCTACTAAGAATCTTGTTCCTATTTGAACACCTTCTGCTCCTAATGCAAAACTTGCTACAAAACCTCTACCATCTCCAATACCACCTGCTGCAAGTACTGGAATATTTACTGCATCAACAACTTGTGGAACAAGTGCCATTGTTGTTAATTGTCCTACATGTCCTCCTGATTCAGTACCTTCTGCTATAATAGCATCAGCTCCTGCCTTTTCCATTCTTTTAGCTAATGCTACAGATGCAACAACAGGAATAACCTTAACACCATGCTCTTTCCACATTTCCATGTATTTCCCTGGGCTTCCTGCTCCAGTAGTAACAACTGCTACTTTTTCATCACAAACTAATTTTGCAACTTCATCTGCATGTGGCGACATTAACATAATATTTACCCCAAAAGGTTTATCTGTTAGTTCTTTAGCTTTTCTTATTTCATCTCTTATCCATTCTACAGGAGCTGTTCCTGTTATAATTCCAAGACCACCAGCTTCACTTACAGCTGCTGCTAATGAAGCATCTGCAATCCAAGCCATACCTCCTTGAAATATAGGATATTTTATATTTAATAATGAACAAATCCTATTACTACTCATACTTTGCCTCCAATATAAATTTTTGTAATTATATAAAGTGAAATCGGGAATCTTAACTTTCGTTTGAAACCCGATTACATATTTTAATTAATTCTTTTACTTTGTTGCATTTGTTACATAGTCAACAGCATCTTTAACAGTCTTTATACTTTCAGCATTTTCAAGTTGAATTCCATATTTGTCTTCAATTTCAATAACAACTTGGAATAAATCTAAAGAGTCAGCTCCTAATTCTTCAAATGTTGTTTCTAATTTTACCTCTTCTGGTGCTACCTCTAATTGTTCACATATTACTTCTCTAATTTCTTCAAATATCATTTTTAAACCCTCCAAAATTATATATATATTTAAATTTTTTATTGCTTACTACTTATAACTCTATAAGAGTTGCCCCATAAGTTAGGCCTCCCCCAAATCCTACAATAATTATTTTCTTACCTTTTTCTAAAAGATTTTCTTCATACATTTCATTTAAGGCTAATGGTATAGATGCTGAAGATGTATTTCCATACTTATCTAGGTTTACATAAAATTTAGAAGTATCAATTTTAAGTTTCTTTGCTACAAACTCAATAATTCTAAAATTTGCTTGGTGTGGAACTATATAATCAACATCTTCTATAGATAAATTGCTTTGCTCTAAAACATTGTTTACTCCATCTATAATAGCTTTTACAGCAAATTTAAAAATTTCCTGACCATTCATATAAATTTTTTGATAATTATCTTTCTTTTCTTCTACATATGGATTTATAACTGGTAATGCATCTACCACTAAATGTTCACTTTTATCTCCAATAGATTTTGAATATAAACTCATTATACCAGCGCTACCTTCTTCTTTCGAAAGTACTACAGCACCTCCACCATCTCCAAATAATACACAAGTACTTCTATCTTCCCAATTAATTATTTTCGAAAGTGTTTCTACTCCAATTACTAGCGCATTATTAAAAGTACTATTATTTTTCATCATTGAATGTGCTATTTGAACACCATATACAAATCCTGAACATGCAGCACTTATATCAAATGCCATTGCATTTTTTGCTCCAATTGCCTTTTGTACTAAACAGGCTACTGATGGAGTAAAAGTATCTGGAGTAATTGTTGCAAGAACAATTAAATCAATATCTTCTCCAACCATATTAGCTCTTTCTAAAGCTAAATTTGCTGCTTTTATAGCAATATGAGAAGTATCTTCACCTTTAGATATTCTTCTTTCTCTTATTCCTGTTCTTTCTCTAATCCATTCATCACTAGTTTCTACGATTTTACTTAAGTCATCGTTAGAAACTATATTACTAGGAGCATAAGCACCAATGCCCTTAATACAAACTTCCTCCATAATTATCTCCTTAAACTATACTTTAAATTTTCTTCTTGAAAAATTCATTTAATCTACTTAATGCATCGACTAAAACATCTTCTTGTTCATCTGTTAATCCACTAATAGTTTCTTTAATCATATCATTATGGAATTTTTCATGTAACCTATAAGCTAATTTACCTTTCTTCGTAGTACATATTAAAACTACTCTTCTGTCTTCCTCTATTCTTTTTCTTTCAACATAGCCTTTTTTTATAAGCTTATTAATAGCTGTAGTTAAAGTCCCAACAGTAATTTTTAAATCCTGTGCAACCTCTGACATTGTTCTAGGCTTATACATACCAATAGCTTCAATTGTATGTAGTTCTGTTACGGATAAATCTGATAGCGGCCCAGTTTTTAATGTCTTCTCCTCAATTTGAAGTATATCGTTAAAAATGGTTACAAATAGATCATTAATCACCTTATTCTTTTCATCCATTTAAAATCCTCCGCTATGTTAATTAGTATTAATATCAAATATTTTGATAATCAAAGTATATTATATTCATTGATTTTTGTCAACATTCACTTATAAAATTTATTTTAAATATTATTTCTAATATTTTTTACTTATTTAGCAAACACTTTATAAGGTACTAAAAATAAAGGAGGTATCCCTTTGAGAAAGTTTACAAAATATTTTACATCCATCCTTCTTATAATTATGTTAATAATCGTTATAAGCTTTAAAATCAAATCATCTATATGTTTTGATTTAGTTAAAGAATATAGTAAAAATAAAATATTATCTTCTCATTATGATTTAACTGCTGACTTTTATAATATTCCATATAAAGATATTGAATCTAACCCTATGTATCTAGATATTTACAAGTCTAAATATAAACCTAGTGAGCCATCTCCTGTTATTATTTATGTACATGGAGGGGCTTGGACTAGCGGAAGCAAAAAAATACCTAATGTTATGATTCCTTTTTTGAACGTACTTAGAAAAAATGGATTTTCTATAGTTAGCATATCTTATGAGCTAATGGATGATAATATTAACTTTAATAAGCAAATATGTGATGTAAAAGATGCAATAAGATGGGTAAATAAAAATAAAGAGATTTATAATTTTAATTGTAATAATATAGGTCTTGTAGGGTTTTCTGCTGGAGCTCACCTATCACTAATGGCATCCTATTCTGATGAAAATGAATTTATTGATGATTATGAACTCTCTTCATATTCTTCTAATGTAAATTATGTTATAGACTTATTTGGACCAACAGATTTATCAACATTAAATCCTATAAATGATTATTATGACTTTTCTACTGTAGTTTCTAATTTAGGTGAAACTGAAAATATTATTTACGAGTATAGTCCAATAAATCATTTAAAAGAAAATTTACCTAGTACCCTTATAGTACATAGTAAAAGTGATAAATTAGTTCCATACAATAGTAACTCATTAAGTCTTTTTGAATGTAGTTCTAAACTTAATAATGATATAAAACTTGTTACTTTAGATAATATGGAACATAGCTTAAAAGATATAAGTGCTAATGATATTAAAAAAATAATTTTAAATGTATGGCTTTTTATTAATAGCAATATTTAAATAAGGTGCTACAAAATTGTAGCACCTTATACATAACTTTATCTTAATATTGAGTTAAAATCTCTCCATAGTAGAATATATGCTTATCCCCATCTTTATAAAATTTATTTACTATATCTTCTGGCATGTTACTTAAATCCATTTCTTGTTTAAATACTACCTTACATTCATAGTATTTATCACATCCTTCTATAATTGGAGCATCTACTGTTTTTGATGGAACAAATTTTATGTTTGCTTCTTTTTCTTTATCTATATCTCTACCAGATTTTGTTCCACATATTTTTAATGCTTCTTCCATAGAATCTCCAAAAGGAATACTTACTGTATAGGTTTTTCCAACTTCTAAAAATTCATTTGAATATCTTGATTCACGAACCATAGATACAAACATAGGCTTTCTCCACATATACCCAACTGATCCCCAACTAATAACCATAGTATTTGCTTTTTCTTTATCTCCTACAGTTAAAAAAGCTCCTTTAGTATAAAAACTATCAAATGTTTCTTCTAGATTTTCTGTAAACTTATCTTTCATAATATACTACCTCCCAAATTTATACATATATAATTATACTATAACTGTATTAAATTTCATGCCAAATTTCACTAATATCTTCATCTTTTCTTGAATATTCTATAAAAAAGTCATCTAGTTCTATACTTCTTCTTATATCTTTAACTCCTTTACTATATTCTTTTGCTTTTACATAATGGCAACCTCTATTATAGTATAAAAATGCTTGTTGAGGGTTATTTTCTATACCTAATGAAAGAATTCTTATACACTCTTCTAAATTGTCATGTTCATATAATAAAGCTAAATTTAAATAACTATATGGATAATATTTATTATTTTCTATAGATTTTTTATAATAAAGCTTTGCTTCTTCTATTTTCCCTAATTTATTTAATACTACACCCATATTAAATAACACTTTATATTGATTACCGTCAATTACCAAAGCCCTTTCTAAATACTCTAACGATTCATTATATTTACAAAGCTCTTCTAAAATACATCCAATATTAGCATATGCCCATAAGTCATTAGGATTTATTTCAATTACTTTCTTATAATTATTAATAGCTTCTTCTTTATAGCCTTTTTCATCTAAAATATTCGCTAAAAAAAAGTATGCTTTATCATAACTTGGATTAAGTTCTATAGCTTTTTTATATAATTCTAACGCTTTATCGTATTCACCTTCATCATCATATATTACTCCTAAGCCATAGTAAGCATTAGCAAACTCACTATCAATTTTTAATGCTTCTTCATACTTTTTTATAGCTAAATCTTTAAATCCTAACTCATCATAAATAAGTGCTATATCTAAAATAAGGTCCAAGTCCCTTTTCCCCATAGGACATGAATAAGCCTTTTTATAAAATTTTAGTGCCTTTAATAAATTGTTATCTTCTCTATATTTTCTACCCATTTCAATATAATTATAAAAAATATAGTTATTACTTCTCACATTACACCTCTTGTTTAAAATATTTATATTTAATATTCTCCTGCAATTTTTAATGGAGTATGATCATCATTAAAATTCTTATTATCAAAATAATCTCCTGCTGAATAAAAAGTAGCATCTATATTAATCCAAATCCCTTCATCTTTTAAATAAACTTGATTCCATGCATGACTTACATATTCACTTCCATTAAAAGCTTCTCCTACTATTATTCTACTTTTTATATTTGCTGCTTTACACATAGATGTTACTAAACATGCATAATCAAAACATATTCCTTTCTTATCTTTAAATGTTACAATAGATCCACTTTCATAATCATTTTTTAATTCCATAACAGCAGTAGCTTTTTCATCATCATAAGAAATATTTTTTCCTATCCATTCATATATAGCCTTTGCCTTTTCTCTATCATTATCTTTTCCTTCAACTAAGCCTAATGCTTTATTATCTATCTCAGAGTTAGATTTTATACCTTCATCTATAGTTATACCATTATAATAAATAATTTTATTATCTGATACATTTTCTATTACACCATTAGTAACAACTGAAATATTTTCACTGCCTATTAATCCTTCTAAATTTTTATATATTTTTAATTCCTGAACACTAGCAAACTTATTACCGTCTCCAACAGTTCCATTATAAATAACCATTGATGTTACTATAAGTACTATAAATATTAATCCTCTTATAGCTCCAAATACTATTACTAAAAAAATATATATAGGATTTTTTTTACTTAAATTTTTAAAATGAGAATTAAAAAGTAATGAATTAAATAAACTTAAAATATAAAACGCTAAAATTTTTATTACATAAAAAGATATTAATAATAAAACTATATGAACTAAACCATTATCTCTTATAGAACTTTTAAAAGTGAAAATCAATAAATCCGTTATCATTCTGTCAATACTCTTAAAACATCCTAAGAATACAAAAATACTTAATATAGTTGAACCACCTGATATTATTGGTTCTATAATATCATCAATATCTAAGCTTCTATATATTTTGATTAAAGAAAAAATAACAAAGAAAACAACTATTCCAATGCAAAGTAACTGAAAGTTTAATTCCATAGATTTCTCTCCTTAATATATTAATCTACATTTAAAACACTCATTACTGCATCCTTAGCAACTTGATAGTCATATCCACGACCCATTAAATATCTTGTAAGTTTTTCTCTTACCTTATATTTATCACTTTCCCTTTTTATTATGGTGGTGTATTTTTTTGATGCTAACTCTAGGGCTACCTCCATTTCCTTTTCTCTATCTAAATTAGAAATCTCTTCATCAATTATTTCATCTGAAATCCCCTTTAACTTAAGTGAATATTTAATTTTTTGTTTTCCTTGATTTCTTAGTCTATCTTTTATAAAAAGCTTGACATAATTTCTATCATCTATAAATTTATATTCCTTTAGAAAGTTCACCGATTCATTTACTTCTTCAATTCCATATCCTTTTTCTAAAAGTTTATTTTTAATTTCATTTTCTGTTTTATAGCTTCTCTCTATAATTCTTAATGCACTTTCTCTACACTTTAATTTATTTTCTTCGTTGGCTATTTTTCTTAGCTTCTCTTCATCAACTACTAAACCTTTTTTTAAATGTTCCTTATATATAAGCTCTCCACTTATTCCAAAAGCAAATACTTCATCTATATAAATATTAAATCTATTTTTATTTTTCTTTTGTTCTACAATGTCCGTTATCTTTCCCAAAATATCACCTTTATTTTACCCTTAAAATATGAATTGTTGGATTTTTTAATACTATTTTAGCTACATCATAAATTCTATCCATATTAAGATTGTTTAATCCTTCCATATCTTTTATAAATTCAAATATATCATCCTTAGATAATTCTTGATGAAGTATATAATTACAAAGGTCTGCACTATCTTCAAGAGTAGATATTACTGCTGTTTTATGAACCTTTTTCATTACGGAAAGATCTTTCTCTCCTATTTCTATTTCTCCATTAACAACTCTATTTATAGTTTCATCTATAGCAACTAAAGCATCCTCTACATCTTCATCTGCTACCGATGTATAAATATACAAATTCTTTACAGTTTTTGTTAGATCTAAGTGAGTGTAAATATCATAAGCTAGTCCTCTATTTTCTCTTATTTCTCTAAATAATAATGAGTTTGAACTTTCACCTAACCTATGATTTAAAATTCTTAGTGGCAACTCATCTTCTTTCTTTAAATCATAAAAACTATAAAGGTATATTATAGTACTTTGTTCAATATTTTTCTTATGGCTTGTAACTTTAACTGGTAAATTACTTTCCTTAATTAACTCTACTTCTTTTACTTCTTCTCCATTCCAATTTATAAACTCATTTTTTACTATGTCTAATGCTTCTTCATGGTCCATAGAGGAAACAAGAGTAACTAAAGTATTTTTAGGAGTATAGTGTTTTTTATAATAGCTATATAATTGGGATTTAGTAAAACCTTTTACATTTTCTTCCGATCCTAAAATATCATACTTTAATGGACTTTTTTCAAAAGCTACTTCATTTACTTTTTTAAAGGTTAAATCTTCAATATCATCTTTGCTTGTTCTTATTTCTGATAAAATTACGCCTCTTTCCTTTTCCACTTCTTCATCTGGAAAATTTGAAGAAGTAATCATATCTCCAAGAAGCTTAACCCCATTTATAATTTCTTCACTTAAGCAGCTAATAGTATATACTGTACAATCATAATCTGTATAAGCATTGTATTCTCCTCCTAGAGCTTCAAGTTCATCATTTAGAATTTCATTTACTCTAGTATTTGTACCCTTAAAAAGCATATGTTCCACAAAGTGACTTAATCCTTTTTCATTAATACTTTCATAAATCCCCCCAACTTTAACTGCTACATTTAGAGCAGATATTTGAGTATCTTTCTTTATTGTTAAAACTTCTAATCCGTTATCTAAAAAGTGCTTCTTTACATCAAAATTTAACTTTATCATTCAATTCTCCTTTAAAAAGTGTGTTTGTAATTAAATATAACTTTTTTTAAAGGTTATTACAATATTTATTTGCCTTTTATATGTCATAAATATCATATATAATATGTTTATTAAGTTATGTAAATAATTATTTCTTAATTTTATATATAGTTATATAAAATTTTCAAAAACTAAGGAGGTAAATAATAATAATGAAATCAATTTTAATAGTTGAAGATGAAATTAGAATACGTTTTTTACTTAGAGATTATTTTTCAAAAGAAAAAACATTTACTGTTTATGAAGCTGAAAATGGATTGGAAGCTTTAGAAATATTTAAAGAAAAGAAAATAGACTTAATCATTTTAGATATTATGATGCCTGTTATGGATGGATTAACTACTTTGGAAAAAATAAGAGAAGTATCTACAGTGCCAGTAATATTACTTACAGCTAAAGGTCAAGAAGAAGATAAACTTCAAGGGTATAATTATGGTGCTGATGATTATATGACAAAACCTTTTAGTCCTAATGTTTTAGTTGCTAAAGTTAAAGCTTTACTAAAAAGAACTAGAGAAGAGGTAGATTCAAGCACTCAAGAGTTTAATGGATTATCTATAAATAAATTATCTAGAGAAGTAAAAGTAAATGGTGAAACTTTATCACTTTCACCAAAAGAATATGAACTTTTAGTTTATCTTATAACAAATGAAGGAGTAGCCTTAAGTCGTGATAATATTTTAGATAATGTTTGGGGCTTAGATTATTACGGAGATATTAGAACTGTTGATACTAATGTAAAAAGACTTCGTGAAAAATTATTAGATAAGTCCAATTATATAGTAACTGTAAGAGGTAGTGGATATAAATTTGAGGTGAAGTAAGCATGTATAGAAAAATAAATTTTAAAAGTGCAAAGCTTTCAAAGAAGATTTTCTTAATAACTTTACTTCTTTTACTTGGACTTATGTCTATTACTATGATATTTCAGTTAATTTTCTTTCAAGTTTTTTATGAATCTAAAAAGCTTGAAAGCTTAACCACAAATGTAAATAGATTTAAAGAGGTTTATGCATATAAAAGTAATAGTACTCAAGATTTGTATAATGTTCTTGTGGCTCTTCAAAATTTTGAAATTAACACCAGTTCCAAAGTTGCACTATACTCTGCTAAGGGTAATTTAATTTCACCATCATCTAGCTATACTGATGGTGATAACAATAATGTTAATAGCTACTTTTATGTAATTACATCAAAATCTCGCTTAATACAATCAGTTTTAGAAACTGGTGAAACTAAATCCATAACTTTTGAAGAAAGTAATGGTAAAAGCTTTGCTGTAGTTGCTCCTATGTCTATAAATAGTAAAAATGACTCTGTACTTATTGCTATAGCTTCAATTCAACCTATAAAGGAAGCTGCAGCTGTTATTAAAGAATTTTATTTATATATTTTCTTAGGATTTATTTTAGTTTCTATATTATTATCATCAATTTATTCCGATTTAATTGCAAAGCCTCTTGTTGCATTAAATAATGTTGCAAAAAAGATGGCAAAAATGGATTTTTCACAAAAATGCAATATAAATAGTAAGGACGAAGTTGGTAACTTAGCACAAACATTAAACTTTTTATCTACTAATCTTGATAATGCATTAAGAGATTTAAAAAGGAAGAATAAGCAACTTGAAAAAGATATAGAAAAAGAAAGAAATTTAGAAGTTATGAGAAGAGATTTTACTGCAAATGTAAGCCATGAACTAAAAACTCCTATTGGAATTATTGAAGGTTATGCTGAAGGTTTAAGAGATGGAATAGTACGTGGAGAAGATGCTCGTGTTTACTTAGATACAATTATTGATGAATCTAAAAAAATGAGTATATTAGTATCTAACATGCTTGAACTTTCTAGACTTGAATCTGGAGTTCTAAAACCTAAATTAGAAGTATTTAATGTTAATAGACTCATTAAAAATCTTATACGTAAGCATTCTATGGATGCTGAAGAAAGAGATTTAACTTTAGAATTTATCGAGAATACTGAATACTCATATATTCATGCAGATACATTTCAAATGGAACAAATTTTAACTAATTTAATAACTAATGCTTTAAAATATACACCTAAAGGAGAACATATAATAATAGAAATTAGTGAAGAAAAATCTAATTATAAACTTTCTGTTATTAATACTGGTGCTCATATTGAAGAAAACGAAATTAATAAATTATTTGATAAATTTTACAGAGTTGATAAAGCAAGACAGAGAACTAATAATAGCACTGGCCTTGGACTTTCTATTGTAAAAAATATTCTTCAATTACACAACTTTGAGTATTCATTAAAAAACATAGAAAATGGTGTTGAATTTGTAATATA
>JAFADP010000077.1 GCA_023424785.1 Bacillota bacterium | reverse complement strand
GTATTTTTACTGTTAATATCTTTTCTTTTTCACCTCTATTAATAGCTAGTATTCTATGAGGTGGTATATTTCGAACTTGCTCGCTGTAATCATAGTACATCTCATAAGGTGTAGTTTCTTCACTCTTTCCTTTAGATTCTATCTTACCTTCTCTCATGACTAACTCTCTTATATACTTTCTATACTTTGCCTCTTCAGATATTACCTCTGCTATAATATCAATAGCTCCCGCCAATGCTTCATCTTTATCTTTTACGCCTTTATCTTCATTAATATATTTTAAAGCTTCACTATCTAAATCTCCGTTAAAACTTCCCTCAATAATTAATTGTGCTAGAGGCTCTAAGCCTTTTTCCTTAGCTATAATTGCTCTAGTTCTTTTCTTAGGTTTAAATGGTCTATATATATCTTCTACTTCTGTTAAAGTTTCTGCATTCTTAAGTGAAATAGATATTTCATTTGTAAGCTTTCCTTGCTCTTCTATAAGTCTTAACACGTCTGCTTTTCTTTCTTCAAGGTTTCTTAAGTAAACTAATCTTTCAGATAATTTTCTTAAAATCTCATCAGAAAGTCCCCCTGTCCTTTCCTTTCTATATCTAGCAATGAAAGGAACCGTGTTTCCTTCATCTAACATTTCTATTACATTTGTAATTTGATTAAGCTTAAGTGTAAATTCTTTAGCTAATCTCTCTTGAATATCTAACATATATATCCTCCAATATTTATAATTTACTATTTTATTATAAACTTTTATAACAAATTTAACAAAAAATAGTGTAACATTAATGTTACACTATTTAAAAGTCTATTATCTATTATTTTCTATATATTTTTTTACATCTAATAAGCTATCAAATATCTTAAATGCCTTATCCTTCATTTCGCTATCTGGTTTTTTCATATCAGGTATGTTTATACCCTTCATACCTGCTCTAAATGCTGCTTCAATTCCTGCTTTAGAATCTTCAAGTACAATACATTCTTTAGGGTCTACTCCAAGCCCTTGTGCTGCTTTTAAAAATATTTCTGGATTAGGTTTTGAATCAACTATATCATCACCACAAATTATAAAATTAAGTTTATCTTTTACATTTACTAATTTTAATAATTTTTCTGCCTTACTTCTATGGGTTGATGTAGCAACAGCAATCTTATAACCACATTCTATTAAGTAATCTATTAATTCTATTACTCCTACTTTTAAATCTACTCCATTTTCCTCTATTTCTTTTGCAATTAAATTCAAAACTTCTTCATATATTACTTCAAATGGAAACCAACTACCATACCTATTTAACATAGCTTCTTTTGTTCCCTTTGAATTTGTTCCTATTAAAGTTAGATAATATGATTCTGACATTTCATATCCATATTCACTAAGTACTTTTTTAAAACATTTAAATGCTATTTTTTCAGAATCTAATATTAATCCATCCATATCAAATATTACTGCTCTTATGTTCTTCATATATTCTCCCCTTAACCAACTATTAATTACTACTTTCAGCTGATAAAAAACCATTAATGAACATATCTAAGTCTCCATCCATAACTGCTGTTACATTTGATGTTTCTATATTTGTTCTATGATCTTTTACCATATTATATGGGTGGAATACATAAGATCTTATTTGACTTCCCCATCCCATATCCTTAAGTTCCCCTGTTAAGTCTTCTATCTTCTCTTTATGAGCTCTCTCTTTTAATTCAATAAGCTTAGATTTTAACATGGACATTGCCGTATCACGATTTGAAAACTGGCTTCTTTCATTTTGACATTGTACAACTATACCTGTTGGTATATGTGTAATTCTTATTGCAGACTCTGTTTTATTAACGTGTTGTCCACCAGCTCCGCCTGCCCTATAAGTATCAATTTTTAAATCTTCACTTTTAATATCTATATCTTGATCTTGTGTTAATTCTGGTAATACTTCTACTGAAGCAAATGATGTTTGTCTTTTACCATTAGCATTAAATGGAGATATTCTAACTAATCTATGAATTCCTTTTTCAGCTTTTAAGTATCCATAAGCGTTATCTCCCTTCACTCTTAATGTAACACTTTTAATACCAGCTTCATCACCTTCTTGCAACTCTATAGTTTCTAATGAGAAACCTTTTTTCTCACACCATCTTGTATACATTCTTAATAGCATAGATGTCCAATCATTTGCATCTGCTCCACCTACACCAACATGAAGGCTTAATATTGCATCATTTTTATCATATTCTCCAGATAAAAGTATTTCTATTTTATAATCATTAATATCTTTTTCAATTCTTATAATTTCTTGTATTATCTCTTGTGCTGATTCATTATCATCACTTTCCATTATTTCATATAATACTTCTACATCTTCTAAGGATTGAACTAAATTATTATACCTATCAAGCTTATCTTTAATACGTCTACTTTCTTTAGTTACTTCCTCAGCTCTTTTTATATCATCCCAAAAACCATTTTCTTGCATTTGAAAGTCTAATTCTGTAACCCTTTTTTCAAGTGCTTCCTTGTCAAAGAGAAGCCCTCATTTCCTCTATATTTGCTTTTAGAACAGGAATTTTACTTATCTCTTTTTCCAATTCTATATTCATAATATCACCTCTATATTAACAATTCTTTTAAGCATAATAGACTACCTTAATAAGGGTAGTCTATTATACTTATTATATTAATTATACTTCTCTTCCACAACAATTTTTATACTTTTTACCACTTCCACATGGGCAAAGTTCATTTCTTCCTGTTTGTACTTGTTTTCTTACTGGTTCTTTCTTTTTTGAAGACTCATCTTCTCCACTAGCACTTGCATGAGATGCAGCTACTTCTTTAACTACTCTTTCTCTTTCTGGAGCCTTTTCTACTTGTACATGGAATATATACTTAACTGTATCTAGCTTAATATTTTGAATCATATCTTCAAACATTTCACTACCTTCCATTTGATATGCTTGAGCTGGATCTTGTTGTTTAAATGCTCTAAGACCTATACCTTGTTTTAAGTGATCCATATTATCTATATGATCCATCCACTTAGAGTCAACTGTTCTAAGAAGTATAACTCTTTCTATTTCTCTCATTTTTTCTGAACCAAATTCTTCTTCTTTAGCTTCATATAAATCAGATGCTATCTTATATAATTTTTCTGATATTTCCTCATTTGAAAGATTAGCTAACTCATCTACACTTACCATTGATGCTGGAACACATATTCCATCTAAATATGTTAATAATTTCTTTAATTCTTCTTCAATATTTTCTTCTACATTATTTAAATGAGCATTAACAGCTGTAGATATAACTTCTTTTGTCATGCTTAGAATCTGATCTTTAATATCCTCACCTTCAAGAACTTCAGATCTTTGTTTATATATGATCTCTCTTTGCATATTCATAACATCATCATAACCTAATAATGTTTTTCTTATATTAAAGTTGTTACCTTCAACCTTCTTTTGAGCATTTTCTATTTGCTTAGTTATTATTTTATTTTCTATAGCGTCATCTTCTTCTAAACCTAGCTTCTCAACAACGCCTTGAATTCTTTCTGATCCAAAAATTCTCATTAAATCATCATCTAGTGATATATAAAATCTTGATGAACCTGGATCTCCCTGTCTACCAGCACGCCCTCTTAATTGATTATCAATTCTTCTAGATTCATGTCTAGCAGTACCTATTATCTTAAGTCCACCTACTTCAAGCACTCCTTCTCCAAGCTTAATATCAGTACCTCTACCTGCCATATTAGTAGCTATAGTAACCATGCCAAGCTCACCTGCATGACTAATAATTTCAGCTTCTTGCTCATGATATTTCGCATTTAATACTTGGTGTGGAATTCCTCTCTTTTTTAATACATTTGAAAGTTGTTCAGATTTTTCAACACTTACTGTACCAATCAATACTGGTTGACCTTTTTTATGTGTTTCTATTATATCTTCTACTATTGCATTAAATTTACCTTTTTCATTTAAATAAATTACGTCTGAATAATCTATTCTAGCTACAGGTCTATGAGTTGGAACAACTATAACATCTAAGCCATATATTTCTCTAAATTCTTCTTCTTCTGTTAAAGCAGTACCTGTCATACCAGATAGCTTAGCATACATTCTAAAGTAATTTTGGAATGTAATAGTTGCAAGAGTTTTAGATTCTCTAGCTATCTTAACTCCCTCTTTAGCTTCAATTGCTTGATGAAGACCATCTGAATATCTTCTTCCTTCCATAAGTCTTCCTGTAAATTCGTCAACTATAATTACTTCTCCATTTTTAACCATATAGTCCTTATCTATTCTCATTGAATAGTTAGCTTTTAAGGCTTGAGTTATGTAATGTTGAAGAGACATATTCTCTGCATCTGCATAGTTATCAATCTTAAATGTCTTTTCAGCTTTTTCAACACCAGAATCAGTTAACATAACTGCATTTGCTTCTTCATCTATTGTATAATCTTCGTCTGCTCTTAGAGTCTTTACAAAATAGTCAGCAACCTTATAAAATTCTGTTGATTTCTCTCCTGCACCTGAAATTATAAGTGGAGTTCTCGCTTCATCAATAAGAATAGAATCAACCTCGTCTACTATACAATAATTAAGTACTCTTTGAACTCTTTCTTCCTTATAAATAACCATGTTATCTCTTAAGTAATCAAATCCAAATTCATTGTTAGTTCCATAAGTAATATCTGCATTATATGCTTCTCTTCTTTGTTCATTAGTTAAACCATGAACTATAACACCAGTTGTTAATCCTAAGAAGTTATATAATTTACTCATCTCTTCCATTTGAGTTGATGCAAGATAATCATTAACTGTTATAACATGAACACCTTTACCTAATAATCCATTTAGATATGCAGGTAATGTAGCAACTAATGTCTTACCTTCACCAGTTTTCATTTCAGCAATTCTACCTTGATGAAGTACTATACCTCCAATAATCTGTTCTTTATAATGTTTCATGTTTAATACTCTTCCAGATGCTTCTCTAACTACAGCAAAAGCTTCTACTAATATATCATCTAAAGTTTCACCTTTAGATAATCTTTCCTTAAATTCATTAGTTTTAGCTTGAAGTTGTTCATCAGTTAATTTTTGCATGCTTTCTTCTAATGCTAAAACCTTATTAGCGATAGGTTCAACCCTCTTAACCTCTCTCTCACTATATGACTTAAATATTGATTTAAAAAGTCCCATAATTTCATCCTCTCAATTCATCTTATCATTTATAGTTAAATATATTATTTCTTTTATTTATTTAAGTAATTATAACATTATATTATTACTAGTTTCAAGTTTTATACGTATGAATTAACATTTTAAAGCTAATTATCCTAAATATTAACACTCATTTCTCTCTATTTATAAAAAAAATCCATAAGCAATATTCATATTGCTTATGGAAATAAAATTCTATTGATATTCAGGTTCTATTAAACCGTAATTACCATCTTTTCTCTTATATACTACATTTACTCTGCTACTCTTCCAATCCTTATATACAAAGAAGTTATGTCCCAATAATTCCATTTGTAATATAGCTTCTTCTGATGACATTGGTTTAACATCGAAACTCTTGGTCTTAACAACTTTTGGCCCCTCAGCTTCCTCCACTTCATCTTCACTAAATTCTATTGAATTAAAATCAGGAAATCTTAAAGATCCTGTTGAATTTTTTCTAGCAAGCTTAGTTTTTTGCTTTCTAATTTGTCTTTCTAACTTTTCCTCAACTAAATCTATAGACTTATATAAATCATCAGTACCTTCTTCTCCTCTTAATATAACTCCATTAAAAGGTATAGTGACTTCAATAATTTGTCTATTTTTTTGTACGCTTAATGTTGCTCTTGCTTCTACATCTGGTCCAAAATACTTGTCCATCTTAGAAATTTTCTTTTCAACCATTTCTTTTATTGATGGTGTTAATTCTATGTTTTTAGCAATTACTGTCACTTTCATAAATTCAGCCCCTCTCTAAATGTTCTATAGATAATACACTAGAAGTTTCTTAACTTTCTCCTTTGTATTGTCTATATTTTACCATTTAACCTATATTTAATCAATCTGTCTATTCAGAATTTACTGAATATTATGTATAACTATCTTTATTATACTCTATCCAACTCTCTCTTTCTTTCTTTTTTGTAAAAAATAAGAAAGGACTATCTAAAAATAAGATAGTCTTTTAATTTCTTTATATAATACTTAATTTTAATAATAATTCTCTAAATAAACTACAAAGTAGATTTAGCAACACATAATAAAGTTACTTCCTTAGCTCCCATACTTTCCAGTACCTTTTTACCTTCATATAATGTAGCTCCAGTAGTCATTACATCATCTATTAATATAAATTTTCTTCCTCTTATAAAGTCTTCATTTATTATTCCAAATGCATTTTTTAAATTTTCTAACCTTTCTTCTCTCTTCAATGTTTTTTGAACCTTTGTTTCCTTTACTCTTTTTAGTGTATTAACAACCTTAAGTCCTAACTTTATACCTAATTCATTAGCTATATATTCACATTGATTAAATCTTCTTTTTTCTAAGCTAATTTTCCCAATAGGAATATAAGTCAAATAATAATCTTTACTAATTCCTTTAAGCTTATCTGCTAATAAATCAGTTAATATCTCACCTGCCTCAAAATCACTCTTATATTTTAATAAAAGTATTAATTTTTTTAATACACCTTTATAATATCCGATGCATAAATCACTATCGTTGCAAAATGTAATATCTTTTAAGCAACTATTACATATTCCTTCATATCCATCTTTATTGCATATAATACACTTACCCTCACTTGGATATATTATTTTTAATATACACTTCTTTAATATTTTTAAATTTCTAAATAATTGCTCTCCCATATCTTTATATTAAAGTTTCTAGCAATTTCTTTTGCCTCATCCATTTGGTATGATACTTCTTTTCCTACTAACAAGACCTCTGGAAATTTTGTATTTATTCTAAATATCTCTCCACATATATAAACAAATTGCTTATAATTATATTTATTACTATCTGCAAAAAGCACTATGGCACCACCAATTGCTAAATCCTTACAACTCTCCTCTATTCTATCTGTTATTATAAGCATAGCCTGATTTTGTGATTTTATAACATCTTTTAATTTCTTATTTTTATTAAATTTAGGCAAAGAGGTTACCTTAGTATTTTGTAACTTTAATTTGTTAGCATAATACTCACATACAAGTGCTAAATTCTCTTCATCTGGAACGTACATTAATACTTTTTGTTTATTCTCTATAAACCACTTTAAATAATCATAAAGACTATACGGTATATCTTTACTCAAATCTATTCTAGTAGTTAAAAATCTTGGCTCAACAAAGTGGTTAGTGCTAAATATAGATGGCAATGAAAAATATTCTCCTGTTGGAATTACTCTTTCAATATTATAAATAATAACTCTTTCTGCATATTGGGAAATTATTTCATATTTTCTTCTTAACTCATCCTTGCTTAACCTTGAAAAATAAGATATATCATCTATAATTGCTAACTCATATTTACCTAAAATATCATCACACTCATTAAAATTTATAAAATCTATATTTGACACAATCTTATCATATGAATAATTTAGGTTTTTTTTGTCATGCTTTATCTTTTTTAATAATTCCTTATTTTCACAATCTTTTCCCCATATATATAAAACATTTTTCCCTGAATTAATAACTTTTAAAATAATACTCTTAAAAATCTCTGTGCTATTATAAGGAATAGTTTCTATGGTTATAGCTTTACTCTTCCTCTCATACCACTTATTGATTTTATTAACTGCATTACTACTTTCCTCATATATTAATTTTCTCTTATCTCCCATCCCTTTCTCCTTTCAATTAAATTAATACATCGCTTGATACTAATTCTTTTATTCTATACTCTAATGAGGAGTATCTTTCCATACTATTATTATTATTAACCATATATCTTAAAGCACTTGTATAACCTACTACAGTTACAAGGTCTTTAGCTCTTGTTATTCCTGTATACAGTAAATTTCTATTCATAATAAAAGGAGCTCCATTAAAAGCAGGTATTATAACAACTTTAAATTCACTTCCTTGGCTTTTATGTATTGTTATAGCATATGCAAGCTCTAACTCTTCTATATTATCAGAATCATATACTACCTTTCTCTCATCATCAAAAATAACTGTTATAGTTTTCTCTTCATCATCAATAGCTTTAATAAAACCTATATCTCCATTGAATACGCCTTCTCCTTCTTTTTCTCCTATACCTGTTACTGATGACCACTTTATAGTATAATTATTTTTCATTTGCATAACCTTATCGCCTTCTCTAAAAATAAGATTCTTTTGCTTAAGTTCTTTCTTTCCCTTTGATGATGGATTTAAAATTTCCTGTAGTTTTTCATTTAAATTAATTACTCCAAGTGGACCTTTTTTTAATGGACTTAATACTTGAATATCTCTAATCTTAACCCAACTTTTATTAAAATTAGGTAATCTTCTATTAGCTAAATCTAATACTGTGGATAATATTCCATCAAAATCCTCTTCCCTAATAAAGTAAAAATCTTTATTTTTCTGATTTAAATATGGCATCTCACCCTTATTAATTCTATGAGCATTTGTTATTATTAAACTCTCTGCACCTTGTCTAAAGATTTCCTTAAGTCTAACAACCTTTAAAATATTACTTTTTATCAAGTCCTTTAACACATTTCCAGAACCTACTGATGGTAACTGATCAACATCTCCTACTATTATAACCCTAGTTCCTAATTTTATTGATTTTAATAAATTATTCATTAAAAAAATATCTATCATAGACGCTTCATCTATAATAACAACATCACATTCTAAGGGTTCTCCAACTTCTTTATTTATCATATCTTCTTCCCCAGCTACTATATCTAGTAACCTATGAATGGTCTTTGCCTCTCTACCTGTAGATTCTGTCATTCTCTTTGCAGCTCTACCAGTTGGTGCCCCTAAAAGAACCTTCATATTTTGGTTCTCATATAAATCAATAATACACTTTATTATAGTTGTTTTTCCTGTTCCAGGACCACCTGTAATTATCTCAATTCCATCTGTGAATGCACCTAGTATTGCTTCTTTTTGTGATTCTGCAAAAGTTATTTTTTGTTTTTTTTCAAACATCTCAATTTCAAAATTTATATCTGAGTTTATAGTTTGAAAGTTCTGAATTGATAGTTCTGCTATCTTCTTAGTTATTCCAAGTTCACTATAATAAAATAGAGGTAAAAATACTCCCTCTATATTTCCTATCTTCTCTACAATGAACTTATTTTCTAAATGACCATTATATAATCCGTTCTCTATTACTTCTTTTGATACCCCTAATAATTCACATGCTTCTTGTACTAATATTTCTCTTGGCATAAATGTATTTCCAGCTAAACAAAATCTATTTAGAACAAACTCTATTCCACATACTACTCTAAAATTAGACTCCCTATCTAGACCAAGAGAACCTGCAATTTTATCTGCTGTAGCAAAGCCAATTCCTTTAACTTCATAACATAATATATAAGGATTTTCCTTTACTATCTCTTGTGCATTTACTCCTAATTTAGTATATATTTTCAAACATTGATTGTAGCTTATCCCAAATTCTTGGAAAAACATAATTATATTTTTTAAATCATGTTGTTCTTCATAAGACTTATATATTATATTGAACTTTTTCTCTCCAATTCCTTCAATTTCTTTTAATCTATGAATATTCTTATCTAATATATCTAAAGTCTCTTCGCCAAAATAACTTATTATCTTTTTTGCAGTAACAGGACCTATACCTCTAATTATTCCTGAAGATAAATATTTTTCTATTCCTTCAATACTATGAGGCACTATCTCTTCAAAGGTACTTATATTAAATTGTTCTCCAAATTTATTATGAACCTTCCACTCCCCAGTAACCTTAACCTGTTGTCCTTCTTTCATAAAAGGTACTATTCCTACAACTGTTATAGATTTATTATTGCAGTTTAACTTTCCTACAACATATCCCGTTTCTTCACTCTTAAATTTTATACCTTCTACAAAACCTTCTAAGACCTCCATAATACCTCTCCAAATACTAAACTTTAATTTCTTATTTATATTATAACTATAACATAGACTAATTAACCTTTGTAGCTAAAATTATTTATAAAAAAAGAAAAACTACTGTCTATAATGACAATAGTTTTTTCTCTTTATTATAAAAACTTCTTTATTTCTTCTACTTTATTTAATTGTTCCCAAGGTAAGTTTACATCTGTTCTTCCAAAGTGACCATATGCAGCAGTTTGTTTATATATAGGTCTTCTTAATTCTAAATCTCTTATTATAGCTCCAGGTCTTAAATCAAAAACTTTCTCTACTATTTTAACTAAAGTTTCTTCATCAACTTTTCCTGTTCCAAAAGTATCTATCTCTATAGATACAGGCTTAGCCACACCTATTGCATATGCTAATTGTATTTCCAGCTTGTCTGCAACCCCTGCCGCTACTAAGTTCTTAGCAACCCATCTTGCTGCATAAGCTGCTGATCTGTCAACCTTTGTTGGATCTTTTCCTGAAAATGCTCCACCGCCATGTCTTCCATATCCACCATAAGTATCAACTATAATTTTTCTTCCTGTTAATCCAGAATCTCCTTGTGGACCACCAACAACAAATCTACCTGTTGGATTTATATAGTATTTAGTTTCACTATCTAATAATTCAGATGGAATTACAGCATTTATAACAAATTCCTTTAAATCTCTTTCTATTTGCTCTAATGTAACTTCTTCTCCATGTTGAGTAGAAATAACAATTGCATCTATTCTCTTTGGCTTATTATCTTCATATTCAACTGTTACTTGAGTTTTGCCATCTGGTCTTAAGTATGGTAAAGTTCCATTCTTTCTTACCTCTGTTAATCTTCTAGATAATCTATGAGCCATAGCTATTGGAAGTGGCATAAATTCTGGCGTTTCATTTGTAGCAAAACCGAACATCATACCTTGATCTCCAGCTCCTATAGCTTCAACCTCATCTTTTTCACCATTTCTTGATTCAAGAGCTTCATCAACTCCCATTGCAATATCTGATGATTGTTCATCTATTGTTGTTAAAACAGAACATGTTTCGCAGTCAAAACCATATTTTGCTCTATCATATCCAATTTCTCTAACAGTTTCTCTAACTACTTTAGGAATATCAACATAACAATTAGTTGATATTTCTCCCATAACCATAACCATCCCCGTTGTTACACATGTTTCACAAGCTACTCTTGCATTTGGATCCTTAGCTAATATTGCATCTAATACTGAATCTGATATTTGATCACAAATTTTATCTGGATGCCCTTCTGTTACTGATTCTGATGTAAATAATCTTTTCATATTAAAATTCTCCTTTTAATAGTTTTTTTGCAATAAAAAAACTCTTCAATAAGAAGAGACATACTACTAAGCAATCTCTCTTATCTCGTAGATAATTTAATCTACAGGAATTGGCACCTTGAATTTACAGGTTGCCGGGTTTCACAGGGCCCTATCCCTCCACCTCTCTTGATAAGAGTTTTTTTTATTAATTTTACTTGAATATAATAACATAATAAGTTAATAAACACAATAATTTTATTTAAATAGCTTTTTATATAAATTTTTATATAAAAAAAGCAAGTTAAACTTGCTTTTTGGTGGAGGAGGACGGATTCGAACCATCGAAGCTAACGCAACAGATTTACAGTCTGCCCCCTTTGGCCACTCGGGAACTCCTCCATTTAATTGGAGCTGGCAATAGGAATCGAACCTACAACCTGCTGATTACAAGTCAGCTGCTCTACCGTTGAGCCATGCCAGCGTATTATTTATATTTTATTTAATGGTGGGCACAACAGGGCTCGAACCTGTGACCCTCTGCTTGTAAGGCAGATGCTCTCCCAGCTGAGCTATGCTCCCATGCCGCAACAGTGCGATACTTAGTATAGCGTAACCCGCAGTTGGATGTCAACAAAAACTTATGGTTTCATTCCGCGGGCAACGCGTCCGGGCGTTTCTTCCCAATGCACTGCAAATCCAAGAAAAAAGGCACAAAAAACCTGAAAATTTCTCTTGCAATCATTTATCAGATACGGTATGATATCAACGTTGCGCAATTGGCGTGCGCGTTTTTGTGCGCCAAACGCAGGGATGAAGCGAAAGGTTGCCGGCAAGCCATCCGGGTAATTTTCGCAGACCAGCAACCACCTACAGGGTGATGGCAAACTACCGCGCAGTCCTCTTTATCCGGCCGGAAGGAATTCCGGCAGAACATAAGAAGAGGAAACACACGGCAGAGTGTACAGCCCAATACAAAAAGGAGGAACCTAATAACATGGCAAACCAGAAGATCCGTATCAAGCTCAAGGCCTATGAGCACAATCTGATCGACCAGAGCGCCGAGAAGATCGTGGAAACGGCCAAGAGGACCGGCGCCCGCGTCAGCGGTCCTGTGCCCCTGCCCACGGAGAAAGAGATCGTCACCATTCTCCGCGCGCCGCACAAGTACAAGGATTCCCGCGAGCAGTTCGAAATGCGCACGCACAAGCGCCTGATCGACATTCTCCAGCCCTCCGCGAAGACCGTGGACGCGCTGATGAAGCTCGATCTTCCCGCAGGCGTGGATATTGAGATCAAGCTTTGATCTATCGGAGGTGTAAATAGATGAAGAAAGCCATAGTAGGCAAAAAGGTCGGTATGACGCAGTTGTTTCTTGCTGACGGTACCATGATCCCCGTGACCGTCGT
>JAFADP010000057.1 GCA_023424785.1 Bacillota bacterium | reverse complement strand
TTAGTAATACTTTTATCATTATATCCAGATAAAACTATTCCCCTTAATGTTATTTCTTCTGTTATTGATGGCATTAATGCCATTAACATAAGTAAAATTAATATTGGTGTATCAGCTATATCAAACAATAATGTGCTTACATTGTTTTCAAAAAATAAGTTAGATATTGCTGAACATGCATTCATTATAGGCTGACATGCAAAACTAAGCAATATAATAATTAATATATCTTTAAAATGTAACTTGTTTAACCTAAATAATCCCTTTATATCACTTTTAGTAACTATTGTATATATAACTGCAGGAATAAAAAATACAGTAAAGTGACTTAAAAATAATCTTATTCTTACATCTGTTATATCAAGTAAATTAAATAAAGGCCTTAAAAAAAAAGCAGGAATTATTATTGATAAAATTAAAATTATAAGAAAATATGTGTTGCTCTTAAAAACTTTTTTCATTACAGTCTCCATTTTAACATTTTTTTATTGTATATTTTTTTGTAATCTAGGAGATACTTATTAATGAAGCGATATGCTTTTGTAATCGCCTCTCCCCCATTTTATTTATATATATTGTTGTAACCCCTATCTCTACCTTTTTTAGAATAGGGGTTATTTTTTAATTAACTTTAGATAAAATTTTTCTTCTTACCTTATCTAAAGCTAATACTGTTGATTTATTTCTTACTTTATTTCTATCTCCATTAAATACATTTCTATAAACTTCTACTTCTCCTTTGTAATAAACTCCTATATAAACAAGTCCAACAGGCTTTTCATATGTTCCACCATCAGGTCCTGCAATTCCTGTAGTAACTACAGATATATCTGATCCTGTTATTTTTGCTATTCCTTCAGCCATTTCTCTTGCTGTTTCTTCACTTACAGCACCATACTTTTTAAGCGTATCTTCTTTTACACCTAATGTTCTAACCTTTGCTTCATTTGAATATGTAACAGCACCTTCTAAGAATACCTCTGATATTCCAGGTATAGATATTAATCTACTAGCTATCATTCCTCCTGTACAAGATTCAGCACTTGAAATTGTAAGTTTATACTTTAAAAGAAGATTAGCTAATACTTCTTCTATAGTAATATCTTCTCCACTGCCATAAACATCTTCGCCTAATATATTTTCTATCTTTCTTTGTATAGGTTCTATTAATTTTAATGCTTCTTCTTCACTCTTAGATTTTGCAGTAATTCTGAAAATAACATCATCTTCTTTTGCATATGGTGCTACTGTAGGATTTTTACCTTCCTCTATAATATCCTTAAGCTTTTCTGCTGCTAAACTTTCTCCTATTCCTAATGTTCTAACTACCTTTGAAAATATCATCCCATCTCCCTTAGGTATAAGATAAGGTTTAACATAATTTAAATACATTGGTTTCATTTCTCTTGGAGGTCCAGGAAGAATAACTATGATTTTTCCATTCTTCTCTAATATAGCTCCTGGAGCTGTTCCATTAGGATTTGGTAATACCTTAGCTTCCTTAGGAAAATATACTTGCTTATAATTACTTTCTGAAATTTCTCTACCTAATCTATTAAAATATTTTTTTAATTCATCTAAAGATTCTTCATGTAATTCTAAATTCATATTAAAGAATTTACATGCAGTCTCTTTAGTTAAATCATCACTTGTAGGTCCTAATCCTCCAGTTGTAATAACTATATCACATCTCTTAAATGATTCTTCTAATACTTCCAACAGTCTACTTTCATTATCTCCTATTGTCTCTTGACGATATACCTCTATACCTATAGAAGCTAGCTCCTTAGATAAGAATTGTGTATTTGTATTTAAAATATCACCTAATAATATTTCTGTACCAACTGAAATTATTTCTGCTCTCATTTTTATACTCCTATATTTTTATTTTATATTAATTGTACCATATTAAGAAATTAATTACATTCTATAAACTTCAAAAAAAGTTAGGAGGGTCACCCCTCCTAATTACCTTCATATAAGCTATTCTTGATATATCAAGAATAGCCTTTATATAAAAAATTCTAATCCCAACTACAGTTTCTTAAAAGTAAACATCTTAAAGTTATTATATGTATTAGGAAAAGAATTTATTGCTTATATCATTATTATATGTTCAACCTTATGTTAATATTCATAATAAATTTAATTTTTTTTACCAACCTAGCTTTGAACTCTCTTCTCCAAAGTGACTTCCATCATTAATAAATTCAAATTTAAATTTATTGTTATCTTCTATTACCTTAGATAAAGTAACTTGTCCCATTATAATATCAAAAAAATTATCATCTTCTCTAAAATAATTTATTATAGCTTTTAAAGCCATACCATGAGATACAATTAATATCTTTTTATTTTTTTCTTTAATTAATATTTTATCTAATGCAATATTTACTCTAGCATATAACTCTTTTAAACTTTCTCCATTTGGACATCTAGTTTCAATATCTCCATTAAAAATTTTAGATATTTCATAGCCTCTATTTTCTTTTAGTAATTCCTCTTCAGTATATCCTTCATAATCACCAAAACTTAATTCTCTTAATCCTTCTTCACATATTATATCTATATTTTTATTTCCCTTTAATATAACAGCGGTTTCATATGCTCTTTTTATAGGGCTTGTATATATACAGTCTAAATCTATATTATTTAATCTACGTGCCAAAATTTTAGCTCTTTCTATTCCATTAGGTGTTAATTCCGAATTGGCAGATCCCTGAAGTCTTTTAGATAAGTTCCATATAGTCTGGCCATGTCTTGATAAATAAATTTCTGTCATTAAAAAATCCCCCTTAATATTTATGTATAACAATTATATTATAACTTATATGTGTTTATATAGTAACTTCCTTCATTTTCATATCCCTGCTCATAAATATAAAATCCAAATTCCTTTAACATAGTTTTTATAATACCAATCTCATTATCATTACCTTGTTCTAGATTTATTCTAAATCTATCATTTCTCTCAACTATACCAAAATAATCATGAATATTACTATATTCACTTAAACCTATACACCCTTTAATATCCATTTTGTAATCAGACAAGTAAAATTCACCTCCCTTAGAATTATTAATATTATTTTTCCACAAAATAATTATTATATTCTTATTTTACTAATGGAATATAATAGTATGAAATTATTACTTTGCTTTCCTGTCTACTTAATAAAAGTCAATGCAAAGTAATAATTCACACTTTCTAACCTAAGAGAAGATATAACATTCTAGTTTTATATTATTTTGAACCCTCTATTATTTTATTAACTTCTGTTGATGGTACCTCTTCATATCTTTCAAATCTCATTTCAAATGATCCCCTACCTTGTGTAATTGATCTTAGATCTGTAGCATATTTAAACATTTCTGACATAGGAACTTCTGCAATTACTCTTTGATTTTCTCTACCTTCAGGCTCCATTCCTATAACTCTTCCTCTCTTCTTATTAATATCTCCCATAATATCTCCCATATAATCATTAGGAATAATTATATCAACATGCATTATTGGTTCCAATAATATTGGTTTTGCAGATTCTATTCCTTTTTTATATGCTAATGAAGCTGCTACTTTAAATGCCATTTCAGATGAATCTACTGGATGATATGAACCATCATGTAATGTTGCTCTTAATCTTATTACAGGATACCCAGCAATAACCCCCTGATTCATACATTCTCTTAATCCTTTTTCTACTGCTGGTATAAAGTTTTTAGGTACAACCCCTCCAACAACCTTATCTATAAATTCTAATTCTTCTTTACCATCATCTCTAGGTTCAAATAAAATTTTTACATCTCCATATTGCCCATGACCACCAGATTGTTTTTTATGTTTTCCTTGAACATCAGCACTTCCTTTTATAGTTTCTCTATAAGGCACTTTAGGTAACCTCAATAATACATCAATACCAAACTTAGATTTTAATTTTGAGGCTACTACCTCTAAATGAGTTTCTCCTAATCCAGAAATTATTGTTTCTGCATTTTCAGTATCTCTAGATAAAGATAGTACAGGATCTTCATCTAATAATTTATTTAATCCTAATGATATTTTATCTTCATCACCTTTATTCTTAGGTAAAACTGCCATAGATAAATTAGGCTTTGGAAAATTAATTTTATCATATATAATTTTAAATTTATCATCACATAAAGTATCACCAGTTTCTGTGTACTGCAATTTTGATACAGCTCCTATATCTCCTGCTACAATTTCTTTTGTTTGAATTTGATTTTTTCCTCTAATAAAAAATACATTAGATAATTTTTCACTTTTATTTTTATTTGTATTAACTACATCCTTTTCTCCATTTAGTTTTCCAGTAATTACTCTAAATAAAGATATTTTGCCTACAAATGGATCAGCTATTGTTTTAAATACTAATGCTGAAAATGGATCTTTTTCATTTATATCAATAAATACATCTTCATTCTTATCTAAGGAAACAGATTTTTGAGAAATAGCATACTTAGGAGATGGAAAACATTCCACTATATCCTCAAGTAATGTATTAATTCCTATAGCTTTAGTTGCTGAACCACACATAACTGGAGCAATCTCTCCAGATGTGCATCCATTTATTAATCCTTCATATATTTCTAAATCAGTTAATTCTTCATCATTAAAGTATTTATCAAGTAATACTTCATCAGTTTCTGCAACTGCTTCAATTATCATACTTTTACATTCATCAATTTTATCAATTAAATCTTCAGGAATTTCTCCCTCCTCCATTCTCTTAGTTTTAGGATTGTAAATACGTGCTCTCTTTGTTATAACGTTTACTACGCCTATAAAGTTCTCTTCCTCACCAATAGGATATTGAATAGGTACTGCTACTTTTCCAAAATGAGATTTTATATCTTCTAAAGTCTTTTCAAAATTTGCATTCTCTCTATCTAACTTATTTATAAAAAATGTTCTTGGCAACTTTATTTTATCACAATAATCCCACGCCTTTTCAGTTCCTACCTGTACTCCTGATACTGCACAAACAGTAATAATTGCTGTATCAACAGCTCTCATCCCTTCAATACACTCACCTAAAAAATCAAAATATCCAGGAGTATCTACCACATTTATTTTTATATTATTAAATTTAAAGGGAAGAATTGATGTTGTTAAAGATATTCTTCTCTTCTTTTCTTCATTATCAAAATCAGAAACTGTAGTTCCATCTTCTACAATACCTAATCTATCTATTGTATTTGAGCAAAATAAAAGTGCTTCTGATAAAGAAGTCTTTCCTACTGCACTATGTCCTAGTATACCTATGTTCCTAATATTGTTCATATTATAATCTTTCATAACAATTTCCAAATACCAACCTATTAGTATTTGGTTCTCACCTACCTTTCTGATTTTTAATTATAATTATCATCATTATTAATTTTATTTTTACTTTTTAAAGATTATGTTTGTTTTAAAAAAATAATAATAGTAATAATCATATAATAAATAAAAAGGAACCCTTGAACATATCAAGAATTCCTACTTAATAATTTCTCATATAACTTTATAATTCCTATTGCTACTATAGCACCACAAGTATCAATTAATACATCTCTAAACATGCCTTCTCTTCCTGGAACAAACAATTGATGAATTTCATCTGTTGCTGCATAAATAAATACAAAGAATAATGTTATAATCTTAGCTTTTCTTGTATTAATATATAATATTGCTACTCTATATGCTAATATAAATAATATACAATATTCAGTTAAATGTGCTGTTTTTCTCACAATAAAACTAGCTATGTTTTGAAATCTTTTATTTAAGTTAATTCCTAAATAAGATAATATATTTATTACTAAATTACTTTGCTCTGTTGATTCTGATCCACTTTTGCTAGACATATAAAATATAAATATCATCCATAGTAATAATAATATCCATCTTATTATTTTTTTGTTTCCCTTCATTGTTATCTCCTGGTTTGTATTACTTCTTTAGGTTATTATACACAATTTTATCAATATATTCTATATATTTATTATCTTTGATCTACTATATATTTATTTATATATGCTAAAGATTCTTCTATCATCTCTTGTGCTTTTTCCATTTGCTCTATTTTTATTTCTAAATTACATACTTTTTGTTCTACTTGATTCATAACCTGTCTTATATCATATAATAACTTTGCTTCATATGAAATCTGTGTACCATCTGGATCTACAAATACCTTTTCTGGTGGAGATCCACATTCTGTACACTTAGCATATATACCATCACCTTCTCCACCTACAAATAATTTAAAAGTATTATTATTACATTTTGAACAACTAGATAACATTATAAAATCATCTTTGCTATTATTATAATAATAAGAAGTTCCACATTCTCTACAAGTTGCCTTCAATCTATTATCTATACTTTCAATATAAAACTTATTTCCAGAGCATTTATCTTTTGTACAAACCAAAGTTCTAATCATGAAAAGTCAACCCCTTTAGCTTTTATAACTTTTAAAATACTCCTATTGCTTTATCTTTATGCTATATATATTCATACTATTCCTTTATAAAACGAAACTTATTCAGTAGGAGTTTTTATCTCCTACTGAATTTAGCTGAGTTAATCTAGGGTCGTGTCCGTTGTTAGCTCCCTGTTATATAGAACAAGGGAGTGTTACAACGGCTAGACA
>JAFADP010000035.1 GCA_023424785.1 Bacillota bacterium | reverse complement strand
CTTAACGTAGTCAGCGTGTCCTGGACAGTCAACGTGAGCATAGTGTCTGTTGTCTGTTTGGTATTCTACGTGAGAAGTATTGATTGTGATACCTCTTTCTTTTTCTTCTGGTGCCTTATCGATTGATGCATAGTCAAACGCTTGAGCATATCCCTTGTTAGCTAGAACTGTTGTTATAGCTGCTGTTAATGTAGTCTTACCGTGGTCAACGTGACCGATTGTTCCAATATTTACGTGTGGTTTACTTCTTTCAAATTTTTCCTTTGCCATTGTAAAATCCTCCTTTAATCTTTAATAAACTTTGCCTAGCGTTTAGTATTTTAACTTATACTGGAGCTCACAATCGGGATTGAACCGACGACCTCCGCCTTACCAAGGCGACGCTCTGCCTACTGAGCTATGTGAGCATTAATATATTGATATTTTCTCAATATACCAATTATAAAGTTTACTATTAATTAATTTATTTGTCAATAAAAAAATGGCTACTTCACATTCAAGTGTTTCTCTAGTTTTCTCTTTACTCTTTGTAGCGCATTATCTATAGATTTTGCATGCCTATCTAGATCACAAGCAATCTCTTGATATGACTTTCCATCTAGATAAGAAGTAAGTACTTCAAGCTCTAAGTCAGAAAGAACTTTTGATATTTCTTTCTCTATATGACTTAACTCCTCCTGACTTATTACAAGTTCTTCAGGGTCAGAAACTGCAATACCAGATAATACATCTATTAAAGTTCTATCTGACTCCTCTTCATAAATAGGTTTATTTAAAGAAACGTATGTATTTAAAGGAATATGCTTTTGTCTTGTAGCAGTTTTTATGGCAGTAATTATCTGTCTTGTTACACATAACTCTGCAAAAACTCTAAATGAGGTAAATTTATCTACTTTAAAGTCTCTAATAGCTTTATAAAATCCTATCATTCCTTCTTGATATATATCTTCTTTATCTGCTCCTATAAGAAAATATGATTTAGCTTTTGATTTAACAAAATTTTCATATTTAGTAATCAAGAATTCTTGTGCCTTCTTATTTCCCCTCTGAGCTTCAGATACAATTTCTTCATCTGGTTTATCTTTAAACTCTATATAATTTTGCTCTGAATAATCCTTCTTATACACTGCTCCCCCTCCAAACTCTCACTAATATATAAATTTTATTATACATTTTAGAGCTATTTAATCAAACCTTTTACTTACTTCTTCTAATTTCTTCTAATTTCCTTCTAACATCACTATCTATATTATCTTGAAGGTGGTTCTTATTCGTATTGTTTATATTCCCCTCAGCTTCTTTTCTTATGTTATTCTCCATATCTATTATTTCATTATAAAACTCTAAGGTTGCTATTCTAACTGCTCCTCGCTGAAAAATTGTCTGCTGTTCTAAGTTGTCTGATGTAACAACACATACTTCATATTTTCTTCCTAATTCATGAACCTTTCTTTCTATGTAACTATCTGCAGTTTCTCCATCTTTAGTAAATATAACCTCAAGGTTTTTACTTACTATTTCTCTTTTCTCAAGATTTCCATTAACCCTATATGCATCAAATACTATTTTTACCTTACAGTTATTAAATGATTCATATGTATGCATAATATCTATTAATTTTTTTCTTGAGCCATCAATCCCTTCATCAGTCGTACACTTCAAATTGGGCCAACTATTTATAACATTATATCCATCTACAAATATTATTCTCAAGAAAATCCCTCTTTTTTATCTTAATCTTCCTTTTAAAACCTCATACATCATTATACCACCTGCTACAGATGCATTTAAAGAGTTTATTTTTCCCACCATAGGAATTTTTACTAATTTATCACATTTTCTTAGTGTTAATTTTGATATTCCCTTACCTTCACTACCTATTATTATTGCACAAGGTCCAGAGAAATCAACCTCATAACTATATTCATCACCATCTATATCTGCACCATAAACCCAAATTCCTTGATCTTTTAATTCATCAATAACTGCATTTATATTTGCAACTTTTGCAACTTTAACATATTCTATAGCTCCTACTGAAGATTTATATACAGTAGTAGTTATTCCCACGTTTCTTCTTTTAGGCATTATGATTCCATGAACACCACATAGCTCTGCAGTTCTAATAATTGATCCTAGGTTATGAGGATCTTCTAGCTCATCTAATATAACAATAAAAGGGGCTTCATTTTTTTCTTTTGCATATTCTATTATATCTGAAACTTCACAATACTTATATGGAGTAACTACAGCTATTATTCCTTGATGAACTGCACCATTACTCATAACATCTAATTTTTTTCTATCAACTTCTTTAATTACTAACTTCTTTTTCTTTGCAAGATTTATAATTGCATTTATAGATCCTTCCATTTGGCCTTTAGATATATATAATGCTTCTATAGTTCTGTCACCTTTAACTACTTCCATTACAGCATTTCTACCAATTATTAAATCTTCTCTCTCTTCTGTATTATGTTTTTTCTCTCTTGTTATATTTTTAAATTGTTTTTTATTCAACTTTAAACCTCCACACATCTAGTTAATATATAGCTTAATCTTTCTTTATCTCCTATTAAATATAAATATCCGATTAAAGCTTCAAATCCTGTTGCCATTCTATAATCTCTTACATCTGCATTTTTAGGAACAGTTGCCGATTTTGCATTTCTACCTCTTTTAAAGATATATAACTCATCTTCTGTTAATTCATTTTCTAATTCATGCATTATATTAGACTGACTATTGGCTTTAACAAAAGTTATTGCCTCTTTATGAATCTTATGTGCTGATAAGTTTATGTTTGAAGATAATATATATGTTCTTATAAATACTTCATAAACCCCATCACCTATTATTGCAAGCTGAAGTGGATTTAAACTTCTCGCTTCATTTTTCGTAAATTCTCGAACTCTTAAATCTTCTAACATTACTATTCTCCTTTTAAAAAAGGCTGCAAAACGCAGCCAATTTATTAATTAATTTTTTTCCATCTTACACCTTGAGGAGTATCTTCAAGAACTATTCCTCTAACCTTTAAATCATCTCTTATTTTATCAGCTAAAGCAAAATCTCTATTTTTTCTTGCTTCTTGTCTTTGTTCAATTAAATCTTCTATTTCAGATTCTATACTTGCCTTAGTGGATTTTTGTAATATTCCAAGAGGATTTCCAAGTTCTCTTAATAATTTTAATGAACTAATAACTAATTCTTTTGATGAATTTATAGTTACATTAGTATTTAAATCCTTAGATAATTCAAATAGTACAGTTATAGCATCTGCAGTATTAAAATCATCATCCATTTTTTCAATAAATTTCTCTCTATATTTATTTAAAGATTCAAAATAATTAACTTCATCTTCATTCATTTCTTCTCTAGTCACTTCATCTTCTAGATTTTCTAAGTTTCCTATTGCATTATAAAGTCTATCTACAGAAGATTTTGCTGACTCTAAAAGCTCTTGACTAAAGTTAATTTGAATTCTATAGTGACCTGATAGCATTAAGAATCTTATAACATCTGCATCATACTTTTCTAGTATTTCTCTTGCTGTAAAGAAGTTGTTTAATGATTTAGACATTTTTTCATTATTAACATTAACAAATGCTGAGTGCATCCAATAGTTAGCAAATGTCTTTCCTGTTAACGCTTCACTTTGAGCAACTTCATTTTCATGGTGTGGGAATGCCAAGTCCATACCACCTGCATGAATATCTATAGTTTCTCCAAGTAACTTCTTTGCCATACATGAACATTCTATATGCCATCCTGGTCTTCCCATTCCCCAAGGACATTCCCAAGCAGGTTCACCTGGCTTTTGAGCTTTCCAAATTGCAAAATCCATAGGATCTTCTTTTCTTTCATCTACACTAATTCTAGCACCTGCTTGTAGATCTTCAATATTCTTTCCAGATAATTTTCCATATCCATCAAATTTCTTTGTTCTGAAGTATACATCTCCATCTACTTCATATGCATAACCTTTATCAATAAGAGCAGATACAAACTCTATTATATCATCTATAAACTCTGTTGCTCTTGGATTTACTGTTGCTCTTTCTATATTAAGAGCATCTGCATCAGTATAATATTCTTTTATATATTTATCTCCAATTTCCTTTACTGTTGTATTTTCTTCGTTAGCTTTTTTTATCATCTTATCATCTATATCAGTAAAGTTTTGAACAAAGTTAACCTTATACCCTCTATATTCAAAATATCTTCTTATAGTATCAAAAACTATGAATGTTCTACCATTTCCTATATGGAAGAAGTTGTATACTGTTGGTCCACATACATACATACTTACTTCTCCTGGAACTATTGGTACAAATTCTTCTTTCTTTCTAGTAAGAGTATTATATAGCTTCATTATTATCCCTCCTAAATTATTTTATTTTTAGGTTATTTTTATCAAATTCCACTTCTACTCTGCTACACACATCTTCTATTTTAACTAGCTCATTTTCTCCACCAGCTCTTAACTTAAATTCAACTATTCCTTCGTTTATTTTTTTACCTACTGTAACTCTCATTGGAATACCCATTAGTTCTGAGTCCTTGAATTTAACACCGGCTCTTTCATTTCTATCATCTATTAAAACTTCAACACCCATATCTTTAAGCTTAGTGTATATTTCTTCTGCTATTCTCATTTGTTCTTCATCTTTTACATTTACAGGCACTACTGAAACATGGTATGGTGCTACAGAAAGTGGCCATATTATACCATTTTCATCATTATGTTGTTCTATTATTGATGCAAGTGTTCTAGTTACTCCTATACCGTAGCATCCCATTAAGAATGGCTTTTCTTTACCATCTTCATCTATAAAGTTTGCATTCATAGCTTGAGAATATTTTGTTCCAAGCTTAAATATGTGTCCTACTTCTGTACCTCTAGATATTGTTACTTCTCCACCACAAACTGGGCATTTTTCGCCAGCTGTTATATTTCTAAAGTCTCCTACCTTACCTTCAAAGTCTCTTCCATAGTTTACATTTTCAATATGGAATCCTGTTTCATTAGCTCCAACAATAAAATTATACATCATTGTTACTTCTTCATCTACTAACAATTCATCTACTTTTATTCCTATTGGTCCTGCAAAACCTACTTGTGCTGAAGTTGCATTAAATACTTCTTCTGGTGATGCCATATCAAATTTAATAGCTCCTCCTAAAGCATTAGTAACCTTAACTTCATTTACTTCTCTATCTCCTCTAACTAATACAGCAACGATTTTTCCATCTACATTAAATATTAATGTTTTTACAAAATTCTTTTCTGTAGTATTAAAGAATTTAACTAAATCTTCTATTGTTTTTATATTTGGTGTTTCAACCTTTTTAGCTTCTTTTAATTCTTCTTTTTCATTTTCCTCTGCAGTACATGGAGCTTTTTCTATATTAGCTGCATAATCACAACATGTACAGAATACTACATCATCTTCTCCAACTTCAGACTTAACCATAAATTCTGCTGAATTTGATCCTCCAATTGCTCCTGAATCTGCTGCTACACATTTTGCATCTAAACCGCATCTATTAAATATCTTTACATATGCATCATGCATTTTATCATATGATAAATCTAAGCCTGCTTGATCCTTATCAAAACTATACGCATCCTTCATTACAAATTCTCTACTTCTCATTACACCAAAACGAGGTCTTCTTTCATCTCTGTATTTAGTTTGAATTTGATAAAGATTTACAGGTAATTGCTTATATGACTTAATTTCATTTCTAGCTATGTCTGTAAATACTTCTTCATGAGTTGGTCCAAGACAAAAATCTCTAGAGTTTCTATCTTTTAATCTGAACATTTCATCTCCATATACATCCCATCTTCCTGATTCTTGCCATAATTCAGCTGGAAGTATTGCAGATGCTAAAAATTCTTGTGCTCCTGCTTTATTCATTTCTTCTCTTACTATATCTTCTACTTTCTTTAAAGCTTTTAAACCTAATGGCATATAATTATAAATTCCTGATGCCATCTTTCTCATCATTCCTGATCTTAACATAAGTTTATGACTTGCTATTTCAGCTTCTGCTGGAACTTCTCTTAATGTTAATACTAACATATTTGACATTTTCATAATTGTTATTCCTCCATAATCTTTTTAAAAATCTCTATAAAAAAATCGCCCTAATATAATAGGGCGAATTAATCGCGGTACCACCTAAATTTGTTCTCTATAATGATAACGGTATTAGACCGATAGTTTTGCTATAGCTCAAAAGCAGGTTCAAAATCTATTGAAAATCTTACAGCCAAGGATTTTCTCTCTGAAAAGTCGATTTCTACTAATCTTTATCATAGCTTTACTCTTAAATTTTGCAACTTTATTATATCTTTTTAATAATTTTGTGTCAATAAATTCTTATTGAACTAAATACTCACATAATATAAGGTCTTCTGGAGTAGTAACTTTTATATTTGTATACTCACCATCATATAAATATACTCTGTGTCCATAATGTTCAACAACCATAGTATCATCTGTCACAGCAATATTCTCCTCTTTAATTTTTTTATGACAAGATATTATAATATCCTTCTTAAAAATCTGAGGTGTTTGAATTGATATTAATTTGCTTCTATCTAAAGTTTCTAAAGAAAATCCATTTTCATCTCTTATTTTTATAGTATCTTTAGGCATTACTCCTGGTGCTGCAGCACCATATTGTTTTGCATACTTTATTCCATTTTCTATAATTTCTTTAGATACAAATGGTCTAGCACCATCATGGATTAAAACTATATTTGAATCATTTACTGACTTTAATCCATTAAATACAGAATCTTGACGTTCTTTTCCACCCTCTATTATTTTATCTACTTTTAATGAATATTTATTAATTACTTCTTTTTTACAATATTCAATTTCATCTTTAGGTAATACAAGTATTATTTCATCTATTAATTTACAATTTATAAATCTTTCAAGAGTGTAATATAGAATAGGCTTACCTTTTACAAGAATAAACTGCTTACTTATTCCTGCCCCCATTCTTTTACCTCTACCACCTGCTAATATTATTGCAGAAACCATTTATTGTTCCTCTCCTTTAATTATCATTAGCTTTTGCAAAAATCATTCTTCCTGCTGCTGTTTGAAGAACAGATGTTACTGTAACTGTTATTTTCTTTCCAACAAATCTTTTTCCATCTTCTATAACAATCATAGTTCCATCATCTAAATATGCAACTCCTTGACTTGCTTCTTTACCATCCTTAACAACTTCAACTATCATCTCTTCCCCTGATACTACAACAGGCTTAATGGCATTTGATAATTCATTAATATTAAGTACAGAAACCCCTTGAACTTCTGCAACTTTATTTAAATTATAATCATTTGTTATTACTTTTCCATTTAACTTTTGTGTAAGTTTTAACAACTTGCTATCTACTTCTAAAATTTCAGGAAAATCACCTTCCCAAATTTGAGTTTCTATTGGAAGCTCTTTTTGTATCTTATTTAAGATATCTAAACCTCTTCGTCCTCTTACTCTTTTTAATCCATCAGTAGAATCAGATATATGTCTTAATTCATCTAAAACAAAATTAGGTATTATTAATGGTCCTTCAATAAATCCTGTTTTACATATATCAAATATTCTTCCATCTATTATTACAGATGTATCTAATATCTTTGGATAAACATTTTCTGATGCTCCGCTCTTACTTTTTCTTTCCTTACCAATATTAGATTTTTTTAAGTTTAACAATATAGTATTAATATCTTCTCTTTTTTTAATCATTATATTAATTCCTATAAGAGCAGCTATTATGTTAATAACCATAACTGCTAATGGTCCTAAATATCTATTAAAATCAATTAAGGGTCTAGTTGCTAAACTAACAATTGTTAGTGCTACTAAAGCCCCTATAGATCCATATATAATTTCACCTACAGTTAATTTTTGAATATTTTTTTCTATATAATCTACTGTATTCATAATTCCTTTATATATTTTAGGAGAAATAATATAAAAAATGATTCCAAATAGTAGTGAAATAATAACTGTTAATGATACTGAAACTACAGTTGATGATAATTGTTTAATATTTTGAGCTATGGCAAAATCTAAAATTAATTCGCTAATTATATAGCCTATAGTAATGCCAATTAAAACAAATATACTTTTTAATAGCCTTTTTACCATTTTTTCACCTCCTATTAAATTATAACCTTTTTTCATTAAGTCAATTCTACTATTTTATATTTATTTAGAATATATTTTATTATATCATAGCCATTTTTAGATAAGTATTAAATTTTATTTAGTCCCCCTATGAAATTCTATACTTATTGTCTATTATACTTTTATAGATATCTAAAGAAATTTTAACTTGTATTGACATTTTTGTAAGTTTAAAACTATAATTATTGTAATGTAGTACTTAGTAAACGGAAAGGAGTTCCTATTATGAAAGATATTATTTTTGATAATTTTCAAGATTCTGTGAATCAATCATTATTAAGACATAGAAGTATTCTTGACATCATTACAAAGTATTCTGAATCCAATTCAAGAGTAAATAGAGCTATTGCCAAATCTGTTACAAGTTGTGGTTGTATTAAAATTGATGCTTCTAAACAGAATATATCTAATGACGACTCTATAGATAACTTATGTAATTCTTTAAGTAATCACCTAAATGGTCAACTTTGTGATAATTGTCGTGAAGTTATCGAAAGAGAAATGGGAAATAATCTTTTTTATCTTACCTCTTTATGTAATGCTTTAGATATAAGTCTTTATGATATTCTTATTAAAGAAAATGATAAAATTAATACTCTCGGAAAATTTACCTTTAGATAGAAATTAAATAGGAGCTATATACTAGCTCCTATTATTTATAGCATTCCTTTATCTGTATAATCATTTTGTAAAAATATCTGATCTCTTATTCTTCTTAATCCATTCTTTATTGCCTTAGCTCTTGTTTCACCGATACCTTCTACTGTATCTAAAGCATCAATATCTGCTTTGACTATATTATTGAAATTTTTAAAGTTCTTAACTAGGTTTTCCATTACCGTAGATGGTATTCTTGGAACTTTACTTAACATCCTATATCCTTTTGGTGTAATAAATGTATCTCCTAAAGGCATACCACTATATCCAATAACCTTTGCTATTACCTCTAAATCTAATAATTCTGTTTGAGATAGCTTTTGAATTTCTTTATATATATCATTTGCTTTTGCCTTTTTATTCTTATAATCTTTTATAATTAATACACCATCTCTTTCAATATGTCTAACTAATTCCTCAAGCTGCATAGAAATAAGTCTTCCTTCATTTCCAAGCTCTAAAATATATATATTTATTTCTTCTACAATTCTCATTACCATTTCTGTTCTTTGAATTGCAGTTGCTACATCCATAACAGTAGCTATATCTTGAAACTCTAATGAATTTAAGTTGTTTACTACTCTTCCCAAAACAGATACATATTTCTCTAGGGTTTGAATAGCTTGATTTGCCTTACTTAAAATAACACTACTATCTCTTAAGACATATTTTATATCACCTTTATAAACAGTAATCATATTTCTTCTTTGAGAAATTGCAATTACAACACCATCTGTTTGCTTTGCAACTCTTTGTGCAGTTCTGTGTCTTGTTCCAGTTTCAAAAGTAGGTGTAGATGTATTTGGTATAAGTTGAGCATTTGCACGAACGATTTTCTTTAAATCTTCACTTACTATTATAGCTCCATCCATTTTAGCTAATTCATATATATATGCTGGAGTATAATCTGAATTAATAGTAAACCCACCATCTACTAAATTCATTACTTTTTCATTATCACCAATTACAATAAGTCCACCTGTCTTTGCTCTTAATATATTTTCTAATCCTTCTCTTAAAGCGGTTCCAGGACACATAGATTTTAATATTCGTTTAAGTTCTAAATCTTTCTCTATTCTCATCTAACCACACACCTTCTAAAAAATCTTGTTTATAACTTCTCTTAAATTATTAACTCCGATTACCTTTATCCCCTTATTATTAACCTTCTCAACATTTCTAAATGGTACAATAGCATACTCAAAACCCATTTTTTCAGCTTCTTTTACTATTCTATCTCCTGAATTTATTGGTCTAATTTCTCCTGTTAACCCTACTTCACCAATTATCATTATTTTAGGCAACTTAAAACTTTTATTTTTTCTACTTGATATTAATGCAAGAGCTAATCCTAAATCTGCTGTAGTCCCATCTATATTTAGACCTCCTACTACATTTACATAAACATCTTGATTAAAAAATGATATTTTTAGTTTCTTCTCTAAAACAGCTAAAATCAAACTTAATCTCTGATTATCTATACCTATTGCTGTTCTTCTTGGTATAGCTGCATTTGTTTCGCTTACTAATGCTTGTATTTCAACTAATATAGGTCTACTACCTTCCATTATACCAATTACTACTGAGCCTTCTTGATTAAAATCTGTATCTTCTAAGAATATTCTTGATGGATCATAAATTTCCTTTAATCCATCCTCTCTCATCTCAAAAACTCCAATTTCACTTGTAGTACCAAAACGATTTTTTATTGTTCTTAATATTCTAAAATCCTCTGTTCTTTCCCCTTGGAAATACAAAACTGTATCTACCATATGTTCTAAAACTCTAGGACCTGCCAATTCGCCTTGTTTAGTTACATGAGCAACTATGAAAAAGGAAATATTTTTTCCTTTTCCTATTCTCATAATATGATTTGAGCATTCTCTAACTTGAGATACGCTTCCAGGAGCAGATGTAACTCCTTCTTTATAAATAGTTTGAATTGAATCTATTATTACAAATGCTGGTTTTAGATCTTCTATATATACTTCTATTGCATCTAAATTTGTTTCTGATACTACATATAAATCTTTAGCATTAACATTTAATCTATCCCCTCTGATTTTAATCTGTTCTTCAGATTCTTCTCCAGATACATATAATACTCTTCCATAATTATTTGAAATATTATGAGCTGTTTGAAGCAATAATGTAGACTTACCTATACCAGGGTCACCTGATATTAATGTTAATGATCCTTTAACTATTCCTCCACCTAGAACTCTATCTAGTTCAACTATATTAGTTTTCATTCTCTCTTTATCACCAGATTTTATATCACCTATGCTCTTAGGTGAATTCTCAGGTAGTATAGCACTTTTTATTCTATTTTTTATATTATCAGAATTATCTTTTATCTCTTCAGTGAAAGTATTCCAAGCACTACATGAAGGACAGCGCCCTAACCACCTAGGTGATTCATAACCACATTGTTGACATGTAAAAATAGATTTAATCTTTCCCATAAAACTCCTCTTTTTGTATGTATATTTATCCTAACTTATATAATATCATAAATTCTTAATATATCCCAATAAATACTTATCTCTTTGAATAGTATTACCCTATTTTACAAATAATAAAACTATGATTAATAAGGAGATGAATTCTATGTCTAATAAATTTCAAGTTGACTTTTCTAAAATAAATGGTAAAAATATATTAAGAGATGAATCAGTAACTAATATTGGTTCAAGTTTTTATAATTCATATCCTTCAATGGATAACTTAATAATAAATTCTAATTTAGAAAATAAATATATAATAAAGTAGTTGTAATGGAGGAAGTATAATTATGATAAAAGTATATACAACTGACTCATGTCCTTGGTGTGTTAAGGCTAAAAATTACTTAAAATCTAAGAATATATCATTTGAAGAATTAAATGTTGCTGATGATATGTTAGCAAGAGAAGAAATGATTAAAAAATCTAAACAAATGGGAGTTCCTGTATTAGATGTTAATGGTACAATAATAATAGGATTTGATAAAGGTGCTATAGATGCAGCACTAACAAAATAAAAAATTAGGGAACACTTTGGGTGCTCCCTAATTTTTTTATTTTTCATTTATTTTTATAATAGTACACTTTATTCTAGACATTGCTTCTATTGAATATCTAATTCCTTGAACTCCAACTCCTGATTCTTTAACTCCTAAAAATGGGAAGTTATCTGGTCCCCTCTCAGTTTTATTGTTAATTTGTACTGTTCCTACTTCCAATCTATTAGCTACATAAAATGCTTTATCTATATCTTTAGTAAACACTGCTGATTGTAATCCATATTTAGATTTATTTGCAACTTCTATAGCTTCATCTATATCTTTAACTCTTATTACCGGAAGAACAGGACCAAACGGCTCTTCCCATGCTACTCTCATATTTTCTTTAACATTATCTAATAGAGTTGGATAAACTAAATTATTTACCTTTTTATCTCCTATAATTACCTTTGCACCTTTTTCTTTAGCATCATCAATAAGTTCCTGTACAAAATTCGCTGCTTTTGAATTTATTAATGGTACAATTGTTACTTGTTCTTTTAATGGATTTCCTACTTTTAATTTATTTATTTCTTCTTTTAATAATGATATTAACTCATCACCAATGTCATCTATAACTAATACTCTTTTTATAGCTGTACATCTTTGTGCCGAATAAGAAAATGCACCCTCAACAATATTCTTAACTGTTAATTTCAAATCTGCATCTTCTAATACAATAGCAGCATCCTTACCACCTAGCTCCATTAATGTAGGAACCATAGATGTTATTTTTGAAATTCTACTACCTACCTCTGTACTTCCTGTAAAGTTAATAAAGTTTATACCTTCATGAGTAACAATATAATCACCTATATCACTACCTCTACCTGTTACTGTATTTAGCGCACCATTAGGAAGTCCTGCTTTATGAAACATTTCTGCTAAACATAATGCTGATATACTTCCTTGAGTAGCCGGCTTTAATATAACTGTATTTCCAACCATAAGTGCTGGTGCTATTTTAGATGCAGATAAATTAATTGGATAATTAAATGGAGAGATTGCTAAAACAACGCCTACTGGAACTCTGTCAACCAATGATATCTTACTTTTATCTGTTCTTGGAAAACTTTCTCCTCTTATTACCTCTCCAGCTATTGTTCTAGAAGCATCTGCGGTAAATCTTATAAAATCAGCAGTTCTTTCTACCTCAGAAACTGCACTCTTTTTATCTTTACCTATTTCTAATACCAACAAATCACTTAATTCATCCAAACTTTCGTCTATAAGTCTAGCTGTGTTATAAAGTATTTCTGCCCTATCTCCAATAGAAGTACTTTCCCATGCCTTCTTAGCTTTATGAGCTTCTCTTATTACTTCATCTACATCTTTTCTCGTCATTGAAGGTACTTTTCCTACTTCTATATTATCTATTGGTGAAAATATAGATATACTTTCACTTATACTTCCACCTTGCCAATTACCACCCACTAGATTTTTATAAACTTTATCTTTAGAATATAAATTACTAAACATTTCTTCACCTCTAGTGCTCTTTGGTACAAGCTGAAAATAATCTTTACATCTGATCCTTTTTAGAAATAATATACTTTTCGGCTTCTAATGCTGCAATCGTACCATCTGAAACTGCAGTAGTTATCTGTCTATACTCTTTATCTCTTACATCTCCAGCTGCATAAACACCTTTAATATTAGTATTCATTTTTTCATCTGTTATTATATAGCCATGAGAATTTAGAGTAATATATTTCTTAAATTCTTTAGTTTTAGGTTCAGTTCCTATATAACCAAAAACTGCATCTAATTTAATTTCTTTTTCTTCATTAGTTTTTGTATCTCTTATCAATGCTTTTTCTACAAATTCATTACCTATTACATCAACAAGGTCACAATTATATATTATTTTTATTTTTTCATTACCTTCAACTTTTTCTAATAAAAATTTTTCTCCATTAAAGTAATCATATCTTCTTATCATATACACTTTATTTGCAAATCTTGATAGAAATAATGCTTCTTCTAAAGCTGAATTTCCACCTCCAACAACTGCAACAGTTTTATTTTCATACATAGCTGCATCACATACTGCACAGTAATGAACGCCTTTTCCTGAAAACTTTTCTTCTGATGGTATAGGCAGCTTTTTAGGTGTAGCTCCAGTTGATATAATTACAGCCTTTGTACTATAAATATAGCTTTCAGTTTCTATTAGCTTTTCATCATCACTTAAAAATACACTTATTACAGGATCAAATTCATCAATTACTGCACCTAATTCTTCAGCTTGTTCTTGTATATTATTTGCTAACTCAGCCCCATCTATACTTCTAAATCCAGGATAATTCTCTATAGTATAGCTGTTTCTGACTTGGCCTCCTAATATTCCATTTTCTAGCAATACCATCGATAAATTAGCTCTGGCTGCATATATAGAAGATGTTAATCCTGCTGGTCCTCCACCTAAAATAACTAAATCAATTTCTTTTTTTTCTTTTTTCAAAGCTTTTCCTCCTTAGACTTTAAACAACTACCTCTTCAACCTTTTTAAAATCTAAACAACCATCTTTCACACTAACACTTATTTTATCACCAAGGCTAACATTTCCTTTTAATAACTCTTCACTTAACTTATCTTCTACTTCTTTAATTATTATTCTTCTTAGAGGACGTGCACCATAATTTTCATCAATGCCTTTATCTAATAAAAAGCTCTTACATTCATCATTAAAATCTATTTCTACATCACTATCTTTTAATCTACTTGAAGTATTTTTAAGCATTAGTTCTACAATTGACAACATATTCTCTCTATTTAGCTTATGGAATACTATTGTATCATCAATTCTATTTAAGAATTCAGGCTTAAAGTTTTTCTTAAGTTCTTCCATTATATTCTCTTTCATCTTCTCATATTCTGTATTACTATCATCATTAAATGCAAAGCCCATAGTTCTTTGCTTCTTTATAGTATGAGCCCCTATATTAGATGTCATTATTATTATTGTGTTTTTAAAATCAACTAACTTTCCTTTTGAATCTGTTAATCTTCCATCTTCCATTATTTGAAGTAATATATTAAAAATATCAGGATGAGCTTTTTCTATTTCATCTAGTAATATTATAGAATAAGGCTTTCTTCTAATAGCTTCAGTTAATTGACCTCCATCTTCATGTCCTACATATCCTGGAGGCGCTCCAATTAATCTAGATACTGAATGCTTTTCCATATATTCAGACATATCTATTCTAATTATACTCTTTTCATCTGAAAACATTGCTTCTGCTAATGCCTTACATAGCTCAGTTTTTCCTACACCAGTTGGTCCTAAAAATATGAAACTTCCTATTGGTCTTTTAGGATCTCTAAGACCAACTCTAGCTCTTCTAATAGCTCTTGATAATGTATTTATAGCCTCATCTTGACCTATTACTCTATTATGAAGTATTTCCTCTAATTTTAATAACTTTGCACTTTCTTTTTCAGTTAACTTTTCTACTGGTATTCTAGTCCAATCAGATACTACCTTTGCTATTTCTTCAGGCTCAACGATTAATTCTTTTAACGCTCTATCTTCAAGCCATGCTTTTTTCATATTCTTTTTTGTAACCTTAAGCTTTTGTTCCTTATCTCTTAACTCTGCAGCTTTCTCAAAATCTTGAGATTTTATAGAAGCCTCCTTCTCTTTAACTACATTTTCTATATCAATATCAATTTCTTTTAAAGATGAAGGTGTTATTAAATTTTCTATACGTAATTTTGCTGCTGCTTCATCAATTAAGTCTATAGCCTTATCTGGCATATATCTATCTGAGATATATCTATCTGATAATTCTACTGCTGACTCTAAACTCTCATCTGTTATCTTAACTCCATGATGAGATTCATATTTTTCTCTTAATCCCTTTAATATTTGTAAAGTTTCTTCTTTATTAGGTTCTCCAACAATTATTGGTTGAAATCTTCTTTCAAGTGCTACATCTTTCTCAATATGTTTTTTATATTCATTTATAGTGGTTGCTCCAATACACTGTATTTCTCCTCTTGCTAAAGATGGCTTTAATATATTAGCTGCATCTATTGCACCTTCTGCTCCACCTGCCCCAATAATAGTATGAATTTCATCAATAAAAATTATTATATTCTTTTCTCTTTTTATTTCTTCCATACACTTCTTTAATCTATCTTCAAATTCGCCTCTATACTTAGCTCCAGCTACCATAGCACTTAAATCTAAACTTAAAATCCTCTTATCTTTTAAGTTTTCAGGAACATTTCCATCTATAATACTTTGAGCAAGACCTTCTACTACTGCTGTTTTACCTACACCCGGCTCACCAATTAAACAAGGATTATTCTTAATTCTTCTACATAAAATTTCCAATATCCTTCTGCTTTCTCGTTCTCTTCCAATAACAGGGTCTAATTTATTTTCTTTAGCTAGCTTAGTTATATCTTTGCTATATTGGCTTAACATGCTATTATTTTCACTTTCACTAATACCTACTTCATCTCCATCTTCATCTTGTTCAAAGTTTGATAAATAAGTTTTTAAATCTTCTGCTAATTCTATAAAATCTACTTGTAGCTTAGATAAAATAGCATATGCTACACCTTTCTCATCTTTTATTAAAGCTAGCAATAAATGCTCTGGTAAAACATATTTATGGTCAAATTTAGATGCTTCAATAAAACTTTCATCAAATAATTTCTTTGTTCTTGGTGTAAGTAATAGCTCGCCTTTAGGCATTGTAAGATCTCCATATCCTAAATAATCTTCTATTAAATCTTTTATTGCTTTGCTATCTATATTAAAATTACTTATTGCTGTTTTTGCATATCCACCTTCTAACATTATACCAAGTAATATATGTTCTGTTCCTATATATCCATGCTTAAATCTTTCAGATTCTTTTTGTGCCTGCATAATAACCATTTGAGCTCTTTCTGTGAACTTTCCATAAGCCATTTTTACCCCTCCTAACTATTAAAGTTATATTAAGGATGAAACTATCCTTGCTCTTTCTATATCTAATTCCTTATTATCTAAGTTTCCTCCAAATCGTTCCTGTATTACTGCATCTCTTGTCTCTATAATAAGATTATATAATAATTCTTTATCGATTTCTAATAAAGACATTTCAACTCCAAACATAACATTAGATAATAATTCCAACGCCTCTGAAGACTTTAATATTCTAGCACTTCTTAATATTCCATAAGCTCTAAATATCTTATCTTCTACATCATATTTATACTGAACTTGTAATATCTCTCTCTGTCTTTTTTCTTCCATACATATATTTAAAGCTGCTTTTTCTAAAGAGCATATTATATCTTTCTCTGTTAATCCTATAGTAATCTTATTTGATATTTCATATAAATTTCCACATGAGTGATTACCATCCTTATATAAAGCTTCTAACTTTATACCACTTGCATCTAATTCATCTAAAAGTTTTGATATTCCTTTTTGCATTGTTATTGCTGGTAAATGTAGAATTACAGATATTTTTAACCCTGTTCCAATATTATCTAAGCTCGCCGTTAAATATCCATACTTTTGACTAAATGCATAAGATAACTTTTCCTCTATAATATCATCTATACGACTTATATTTTCATAGCTATTCTTTAAAGAAAAGCCATTAGATATATATCTTATTCTTAAATCATCTTCTTCATTTACTATAATAGATAATTTTCCATCGCTATTAAGTATAACTGCACCTTTTTTTCTTTCTTTTAATAACTTGTCGCTTATTATACTTCTTTCATTGTACATTTTTAGTGTAATGTCATCTTCTTCCCATAATCTTAATATACTTAGAGAAAATTTATCCTTAAGTATATTATAAACTTCATCAACATTGTTCTTTAAACTTTCTATATTAAGCCTGTTTTGAAAATAAGAATTTTTAAAGTTTCTTCTTAAAGATACCTCACTTGAAACTATAATATTTTCTGGCATTAAACCACTACACATCCAATTGTTCATTTTCGAATCCTTCTCCTCTTATAGACTTTAATTCATCTCTTAGTGTAGCTGCTAACTCATAATTTTCATCATCTATAGCATTTTTTAACCCTTTCTCTAGTTCTTCTATTTTAGATTTTCTTAATATATTTTCTTCCTCTCTTTTAGGAATCTTACCAACATGAGTTGAGCTACCTTGTTTTTCTTCTATAAATGGTTTTAATTCTTCATAGAAACTTTCATAACATTCTGTGCATCCTAATTCTTGAGTTTCTCTAAACTTACTAAAAGTAAGTCCACAATTTTTACATATTATATCTATTTTAGATGGAATTTCTGACTTCTTTTTTCTAGCCTCATTAAGTAGGTCAAATAGTTTTTCTCCAGACTGCTCATTATCTCCTTCAAAAATAAAAGGAATAATTGATCCTTCTGAAATTTTTTTTGCACATTTTTCACATAACCATATGTCAGATTTTTTTCCGTTTACCACTTTAACCACATGTACTCTTGCTTCGTTTTTATTACATTTCTCACATAACATATATAACCCCTCCTTAAGACACAACTACCATTAACATACTCTTTAATAAATCAGCCCTTAATTTATTTGCCTCTTTAGTAGATGCTAATGTTCTATCATTAACTACCATTCTCATAAGTTCTGATTCTCTTTCACTAATTAATTCTAAACTATATAGGTTATCTATTAATGCTACTGCATTATGATATGTTATAGAATCTCCAATAGAGTTATATATTATTTTGTTTCTTTCTTCTGTTCCATCATAATTTAATTGTTTTATTATTATATAGCCACCGCCACCACGTCTACTTTCAATTACATATCCTTTATCATAAGTAAATCTTGTTGTTAAAACGTAGTTAATCTGTGATGGAGCACATCTAAATTGATCAGCTAATTCATTTCTTTGAATTAAAATTTCTTCTCCACCATTTTCAACAAGCATATCTTTTATAAAATTTTCTATTACATCTGAAAGTCTTGCCATAAAATCACCTTCTTAAACTTTGTTTTTGACTTACCTTGACTTTTATATTATATTAATATTATTTTTTGCTTTTATCAAGTTATTATTAATAAAAATTATATATTATTTTATTGAAAAAAAAGAAGCTGTTATACAACAGCCTCTTTTAGCCTTTAGACTATGCTTGATTTGGAGCTCCTACTGGGCAAACTCCTGCACAACTTCCACAATCGATACAAGTATCAGCATCTATTACGTAGATAGCATCTCCTTGGCTTATAGCATTAACTGGACATTCAGCTGCACATGCTCCACAGCTTATGCATGAATCATTAATAGCGTATGCCATTAAAAACACCTCCTAATAATTTAATAATTTCACCAATTTAATTTTATCATGTTTAATTTAGTTTTTAAAGTGTTTTCTATGAATATTACATTACCACATATCCGTTTTTTTCCACTGACTCTATGATTTTATCTATATTTACAAAGTTTTCATCGTATATAACTTGAACTTCTTTTCTTTTTAAAGAAACTTCACAAGCTATTACCCCTTCATTACTTGCAATTGCATTTTGTATATTTGATATATCATTAGAAGTTTTTATCTCACAAATTTTAATTACAGACTTCATAAAACCCTCCTACTATTTTTCATTAATTAAATTACGAATAAGGTTTTTATCTTCCTCTGATTCTATTTCTAATTTTATATCTTTTTCGTCTATTACATCTTCATAGCTTCCCTTAATAAGCTTTATATCTTTTATTTTATATTCTTGTATTACTTCTTCATCACCTATTTTTTGTTTAACCTTAATAGATTCTTTAACTGTATTATTACTTACAACTTCTCCTTTTCCATTTACAGTTTCAACAATGGAACCTACCTTAGGAAGTCTTTTTCTTATATCCTCATATGTACTTTGCTCATAATTTAAACAACACATTAGTCTGCCACAGATACCAGAAATTTTTGTAGGATTTAATGATAGGTTTTGTTCTTTTGCCATCTTTATAGATACAGATGCAAAATCCCCTAAAAATGTTGAACAGCACATTGGTCTTCCACAAGGACCTAATCCTCCTATCATCTTAGCTTCATCTCTTACACCTATTTGTCTAAGCTCTATTCTTGTTTTGAATATAGTAGCTAAGTCCTTAACTAACTCTCTAAAATCTACTCTTCCATCTGCTGTAAAGTAAAAAATAACCTTATTATTATCAAATGTATATTCAACATCTATAAGCTTCATATTTAACTTATGTTGAGATACCTTCTTTAAACAAATTTCTAATGCTTCTTTTTCTTTCTTTTTATTATCTTTATGCTTCTGAATATCTTCTTCCGTTGCTATTCTCAACACTTTCTTTAATGGTGCTACAATTTCTTCTTCCTTAATCTGCTTTATCCCTATTACACATTCTCCAAACTCAACGCCTCTAGCAGTTTCTACTATTAAATAATTGCCTTTATTTATATCTAAGTTATCCGGATCGAAATAATAAACTTTCCCAACTTTTTTAAATCTTATTCCAACTACATCTACCATCTATTTATACCTCCAAAAGGTCCATAATCATGGAACTTATTACCAATGAATAACTTCCATTACTTATTAAATTTACCCTTCCCTCTTCAATATATTTTAAAATTGAATTTAATTTTTTGTATGATAAAGATTTTGCAATTTCTTCAATATAAGTATACTTATCTATATTTATTATCATCTCTTTATCTTCTAATTCTTTATAAACTATAATATCTCTTATAAATAATGATAATAAATTTAATACTTCTTCTTTATCAGCTTTATAATCTAATAATTTACTCTCAAAAGATATTAATTCATCTACACCTGATGAACCTAAACTTAACAATAATTTTATTAAAATGTCTCTTAACTCTGCTAATGAATCATCTTTTAATAATCTTTCAGCACGTCCTGGTATTCCTTCTGAGTAAGCTAATGCTGCCCTAAATTTTTCTTCACTAAACTCTCCTAATCTTTGTATATATTTAATCATATCCTCATTACTTAGTGGTGTTAACTTATATATTTGACACCTAGATTTTATTGTATCTAATAAAACCTCTAGACTTTCTGTTAATATTATTATATATACACCTATAGGTGGCTCTTCTATTGTCTTTAATAATGCATTTTGAGCTTGAGTAGTAAGTTTATTCCCTTCATGAATAATAACTACCTTTTTGTCACCTTCATATGGCTTCTTAGAGATTTCTTCTATTATATCTCTTACTTCATCAACCCCAATAGATGATTTCTTTGCTCTATAATTAATTATATCAACATAATCAACATCTACTGTTTTACCTAAGATTTTAAGAGAGAATATTCTAGCAAGTAAACTTTTTCCTATACCATCCGGTCCATAAATAAGATGTGCATGCGAAAGAGTACCATTATCTACTCTTCTAAAAAATCCATCTATTATTTTTTTATATCCTATAAAATTTTTCACAAGCACACCTCCTAATTTATATTTTTACAAATTGATCAACATCTAAAACAAATACTGTAGCTCCTCCAACCTTTACTTCAATTGGATAAGGCATATAAACACCTGGATCCCCTGAAACTGGTGTTGGTGCTGCTACAACCTCACTTCTTTTTTTACAGATTCTTTTTATTATATTAATTACATTTTCTACTTGTTCTTTTTCTACCCCAACCATAAGAGTTGTATTACCTGATTTTAAAAATCCACCCGTAGTAGCTAACTTAGTAACTCTAAAGTTACTTTCAGTTAATTCATCAATTAGATTTAAAGCATCATCATCCTGAACTATTGCTATAACCATTTTCATATAAATCCTCTCCCCTATATTATAAAGTAATTGTACATTAACATAAAGTAATTAATAATATTATAATTTTACTTCTTATCTAAATATTTATTTATAATATCTTTTACATTATTATAAACCTCATCTATACTCTTAGATGCATCAATTCTAACCATTCTATCTCCACTCATTTCCATAACTAAATTGTACCCTTCTCTAACCCTATTATGGAAATCTATTTTTTCATTATCTAGTCTATTAACTTCTCTTGAACTATCTTTATTTATTCTATCTAATCCTAACTTAGGATCTATATCAAAAAATATGGATAAATCCGGCATAAAGTCCTCTATTGCAAATTTATTAATATTTAATATTTCCTCCATACCAATCCCTCTTGCATGACCTTGATAAGCAAGTGATGAATCTATAAATCTATCACATAAAACTACTTTTCCGCTTTCTAATGCTGGTATAACTTTTTCAACTAAATGTTGTCTTCTAGCTGCTGCATATAATAATGCTTCAGTTCTTTCATCCATTTCTGTATTTTCATTATCTAAAATAACACTTCTAATCTTTTCTGAAATTTTAATTCCACCTGGCTCTCTAGTTTTTATACAACTATACCCTCTTTCTTCTAGCCATATATATATCTTATCCAAAATTGTGCTCTTTCCTGCACCTTCTCCACCTTCAAAAACAATAAATAAACCTTTATTCATAATTTAAACCTCTATTTTCTATTTTATAGTTATTATATCACTGATTTTTATCTTTAAATAAATAATTTTTATATTCAAGGGAAAAATAAAGAATAAATATATATTTGGAGGAGAAAAGAATGAAACAAGAAATGATATCATTTTTATTAAAGAACGAAAATGAAATAAAAGCTCTCTGCAACTACTTATATGAAAATCCAGAAGAAAGCTACAAAGAAAGTAAATCATCATCATATATCTGTGATTTATTAAATAAATATAATTTTAATGTAACAAAAGATTATCTTAATATACCAAACTCATTTTACGCAATAAAAGGAAACTCCTTTCCAAAGATTTGTTATCTTTGTGAATATGATGCTATCCCTAATGCTGGTCATTTAACTGGACATAATGTTCTTACATCTATGTCAGTAGCTGCTGCATTATCATTAGGAGAAATTATAGAGAAAATTGGAGGTTCTGTTGTTATAATAGGATGCCCTGGAGAATATACTGGTGGAACTAAAAATATAATGGTTAAACAAGGAACATTTAATGACATAGATGTAGTAATGGAATGTCATCCTGATATAGATACATCAGAAAGTGGATCCTCATCTGCAATTATAGCTTTATCCGTTAAATATACTAGTGAAAGTAAATTTAGTTTCCTAAATAAGAATAACTATACTGCATTAGATGCTCTTCTTATTACATTTAATATAGTAAATTCATTAACAAAAGGACTAGATAAAAATGTTGAAATAAACTCTGTAATAAATTCTGGTGGAACAACACCATTATTTACTCCTTCAGAGTGTGAAGCTAAGTTTTACATAAGAGCAAAAAATACAAAGCTTGCTGAATTAACTGAATGTAAAATTCGAAAAATAGCTTCATTTGTATCAGAATTAACTTGTATATCTAAGAAAGTATGTTTATATGAACCACCAAATGATAATTTAATAACAAATAGAACTTTAAATAGATTATTTAGTCATAATCTAAAAGAGAACGGAATTATATCAATTAATGCTCCTAATAATGTATACTCAGGTTTAAGCATAGGAAGTGTTAGTAAGGTAGTACCTACAATTCATCCTTATATATCAATTGTTCAAGATAATACTACCTATGGTTCTAAGAAATTCTTAGAAGCAACCCAATCTGATTTTGCATTTGAACAAATCAAAAAAGCTGCCTTAGCCTTAGCATTTACAGGAATGGACTTAATTAATAATAACAATCTATTAAATGAAATAAGAAATGAATTTTATAAACAAATAGAGCAAGAATAATTCTTGTTCTATTATTTTTATATTAAAATCTATGTTACAATAATAGTGTATATTTAGGAGGTATTTTAAATGATTCAAATTTATAAAACCTATAACGAAATAAATCCTACTTTCAACATTATTGATAATGTAGAAACAGGATGTTGGATAAACTTAATTGCTCCATCAGAAGAAGAACTTTTATTAATTTCTAAAAAGACAAATGTACCATTAGAATTTCTAAGAGCTCCTCTAGATGATGAAGAAACATCTCGTATTGATATAGAAAATGAACATATACTTATAGTTGTAGATATTCCTTTTACAGAAATGGAGGATAATTCATTAACATATGATACTTATCCACTAGCAATAATTCACACAGAAGATGTTCTAATTACTGTTTGTCTTAAAAATAGTAAAATACTTTCAGACTTTGTAAATGGCAAGATTAAAACCTTCTTTACTTTTAAAAAATCTAGATTTATACTTCAAATTTTAAATAGAATATCAACTTATTATTTATTATATCTAAGACAAATAGATAAAAAGAGTTTAATGATTGAAAAAAAGCTTCATAAATCTATGAAGAATAGAGAACTTATACAATTACATTCATTAGAAAAATCCTTAGTATACTTCTCTACTTCTTTAAAAGCAAATGAAATAACTCTAGAAAAAATGCTTAAATTAGAATTAACACAAAAATATCCAGATGATCAGGATGTATTAGAAGATGTTATTATAGAAAACAAACAAGCTATAGAAATGACAGAAATTTATAGCAATATTCTTGCAAGTACTATGGATTTCTTTGCATCAGTTATATCAAATAATTTAAATATAGTTATGAAAGTAATGGCTTCATTCACAATTCTTTTATCAATACCTACAATAGTTAGTGGTATATATGGTATGAATATATCTTATTTACCATTTCAAAATAGTCCATATAGCTTTTTAATAGTAATGGGAATTATAGTTGTTATTTGTGCTATCTTATCTATTATTCTTTATAAAAAAGATATGTTCCGATAAATAAGATTATTTCATATAATATTTTAATAGAGAGCCTAGTGCTCTCTTAAATATTTTTAGGAGGTAATGCTTTTTGTTAAAAGGTCATCATCTCAACCCAAACTCAACTATTGGAATTGTAGCTCCCGCATCATGTGATGATATATCAATTATAAAAAGTAAAATTCATGACTTTGAAAGCTTAGGCTTTAAAATTAAACTAGCCCCTCACTTGTTTGACAAATATGGATATTTTGCTGGTAAGTCTCTAGATAGAGCTAATGACATAAATAATATGTTTAAAGATCCATCTATAGATGGAATTATGTGTTTAAGAGGAGGATATGGTTCTATTCAAGTTCTACCTTACTTAGATACAGATTTAATTATTAATAATCCGAAATTCTTTTGTGGATTTAGTGATATTACTATTCTAATTAATTATTTATCTAATTTAAATTTAATTTCATTTCATGGCCCTATGATAAATTCTGATTTTAATGACATAATTACGTTAAATAGTCTTACTTCTATAATGCAATATAATAAAAAAAACTTTTATTATGATTTAAATAAGTTTCATAATATTAAGATAATAAACGGTAAATCATTCTCTGGAAAACTGGTAGGTGGTAATCTTTCAGTAATATGTTCTGCTATTGGCACTAAATATGAAATAAATACAGATAATAATATATTATTAATAGAAGAGATTAATGAATTGCCTTATGTAATAGATAGACTATTGTCTCAACTAATACTTGGTAATAAGGTCCAGAATTGTAGTGGTATTATATGTGGACATTTTAAGAATTGTTCTCTATCAAACTATGATCGTAGTTTTACTACTGAAGAAGTAATTGTTAATAAGCTAAGTCCCTTTAATATACCTATAATAATTAATTTTCCATTTGGTCATGATTATCCAAATTTAACACTACCACTTGGATGTCTTACAGAATTTAATTATGATGACTTAACATTAACCTTCCTAGATAATCTACTTACTTAATCTACAATTTTATCCACAGATTTATTTTTTCAATCTTATTTTTCCTCACTTTTTGTGGATTAAATTTAATAACTTTTAGTATAAATATATTTTTTTATATTTTGGGGAAAAGAAAAAACTAGTAAACACTTGTTTACTAGTTTTTATTTGGAGGCGCCACCCGGATTTGAACCGGGGAATAAAGGTTTTGCAGACCTTGGCCTTACCGCTTGGCTATAGCGCCATATCAAATTTCATATTACATTAATAGTATATGTTGTTTTTCTAATTTTAGTACCTTTTTATTATAAAATATTATTTTTAAAAATGCAACACTTTCAAATCATAAGTATTATTGTACAAGTACTGAAAAAATCCTCTAGTAAAAATACCGAGGATTTTTTCTTTTATAATTATTTATTTTGATTTTTCCATTAGTTGTTCCATTTCTTCTGGTGTAAATACATATCTAGTTCCGCAGAATGAACATCCTATTTCTTCATCTTTTCTATCTGCTACTATATTAGATAATTCTTTTTTACCAAGTGAAATTAATGC